>NZ_CP146093.1:300000-412450 GCF_037023145.1 Ralstonia sp. RRA
AGCCACGCCAGCATGCAGACGGCGCATCAGGTCGAATGGTCGGGTCACGGCTGGGTCCTCCGGTGCTGCTCGATGCGCGCGACAGCGCGAGCCACATCCGACTCGCCATAGACCACATAGCGCCTGTCCACCACCACGGCCGGGAGGCTGGTGATGCCGAGACTCCATGCGTCGGTAACGCTTTGGTATGCGGAAGCGATGCGTCGCTGCAGATCGGCACCGCCGCCATTCAGCCGGCGCTTGACGATGGCCGTCGCCTGTTCGGGGTCGGTGGGCAGTCCCGCGGAAAGCTCCGCTTCAATCCTGTGGGCTTCGTTCAGTTCGATCAGCCGCTCGCCGCCCATGGTCTTGACCGGGTGGCGGCTGTCGGTGACGACCACCACGTCGGCGGCGAAGGTGGCCGGGCTGAAAACGGCCAGGGCTGCCGGCAGCGCCACGGCCAGGCCGAGGGTTCGCCAGCCCGGCGCGAACCTGGAAAGAGATGCTGGCATGTCGCGTGCCCTTGAAGTTGATCAGAGCAGTAGTCAAACGCGAAGCCGACGCGGCCCCAACAAACAATGCGCATCGCGCACTGCCCGCATACCTGCTTGTCTCGCGCCCATGAAAAAGCGGAGGCCGAAGCCTCCGCGTGGATCAAGGAGCGGGCTACAGCAGGCCGGATTCCGCGAACGAGTACGGCGTGCCCTGGCCGACGATGAGGTGATCCAGCACCCTCACGTCGATCAGCGACAACGCGGCCCTCAGCGTTTGGGTCAACGCACGGTCCGCGCTCGACGGCTCCGTGCAGCCCGAAGGGTGTTGGTGAGAAAAAATGACCGCTGCCGCATTCAGTTCCAAGGCACGCTGCACGATCGGACGCGCATGCACCGAGGTCGAATGGATCGTGCCTCTGAACATCGGCTCGTAGGCCAGCACCTCGTGCATGCTGTTGAGGAACACGATGGCGAAGACTTCATTGGGCTCGGCGGCCAGTTTCAGGCGCAGGTAGTCCTTGACGGCGGCAGGCCTCTCCAGGGATGGCCCCTTCTTGAAGACCCGCTGCTCCAGCAGCGCGATGGCTTGCCGGATGATCCAGTCATCGGATTGGGACATGGGGGCAAAACGTGGCTCCACGCAGGAGTCGTTGGCGACGAGAGACATGGCGGACCTCCAGAAAGTGAGCGGAGGGCGCCACCCTGGGAGGGCAAGCCCTCCTGGGGATGGAAACAGCGGAACAAGGTGCATCCATCACCGCGCGGCGGTGATTGTTCGCGGCCAGGATGCGAAAGCGAACGGGTAGCGGTCAGCGCGGCGAGCCGCGCCGTAGCCTTCAAGACCGAGGGCTACCTGGGCATGTCGCCGACAACGTCGGCAGGCATTTCGGATGTGGGGGTGGCGGGCGAACCCGGCGCGTCGCTGGCCATTTCCCCGGCCGCCAGCAGGTCCATGGCCGAGAGCAAGGCATCGCCCTCGATCGGCCCCTGCAACAGGATGGCCTGGCCCGTCTGGCGATCGAGCAGTCGCAGCGACGGCGTGGCGGTCACGCCGCTCTTGGTGGCTTCCGCGGCCTGCGCGCGGATGGCCACGTTGGGGCGCTCGCTAGCCATGCACTGTTCGATGGCTGACGTTGTTTCGGGGTAACGCAAGCCATCGGGCAAGCCCTGGCCGTCGCTGCGCGTGTGGGCATAGACCCATTCGACCGCCTGCCAGAACGCCGCATGCCCGCCCGCTTCGGCGGCGCACTCGGCCAGACGTGCCTCGGCCGACGCGGCAGGCTCGTGCGCGGCCAGCGGCTGGTGATGCCATTGCAGCGCCACGTCGGTGTTGTTGCCGACCCAGCGCTTGAGCTGCGGGAAATACTCCCGGCAGAACGGGCATTCCAGGTCGGCATAGAGCGTCAGCGTGAAACGGCCTTCCGGGTTGCCCATCTGCCAGGGTGGCCCAGCGACCTGCGCCGTGCTGACCGGCGCGCGCGACGGCGCTGAGGATTCGCCGGGCGTCCGGGACACCAGCCAGATCAGCAGCAGCGCGACCAGCGCAGCAGCCAATACCCAGGGCCAGCGAGGCCGCCAGCGGCGACGGCGGAACGCCTGGACCTGCATCGGAATGGAAGGACGTTTCTGTTCCATGGCGTTCTCCGGTTTACGACAGTTCCAGGGCCGGCGACTCGATGCCGCGGGCCTGGTCGATCTTCTCGGCCACCTTGAAAGCCGCTTCCAGTTCGGTGCAGCCGTACTGCTGCATGAGCTGGTAGCGTTCGGCCTTCTCCTCGGGTTCTGTCTGCGCGAGGGCGAGGTACAGGGACGGCGGCACGGCGCGGAACAGCACTTCCATGCTCTTGGAGAGGATGACGCCTTCGGTGAATTTCCCCGCTTCCTTGCGCGCCGAAAGCATCAGCGCCTTCTGCGCGGGCGAGAGTTCGCGGAACCGCGCGATCTTCTCAACTTCATCGGGCGGCATGCTGAGACAGATCCACCACTCGATCATGTTGAGCATGGGCTCCGCGGCGCGCGGCAGGTCGTCGATGTTCTGCGTCGCGAGCCAGAACCAGGCCCCCAATTTCCTCCACATCTTTGTAATTTTCACGACGTAGGGCGCGAGCAGCGGGTTCTTCGTGATGATGTGGCCTTCGTCGGTGACGTTGATGATCGGGCGTCCCAGGTATTGGTCGCGCTCGGCGATGTTGTTCACCGTGCTGATCAGGCTGATGTAAGCGATGGAGAGCTGCGCGTTGTAGCCCTCGCGGGCGTATGTCGCGAGGTCAACCAAGGTGATGTCGGCTTCGGGCCACGGCGTGCCGTCGCGGTCGAACATTTCGCCGTCCGTGCCTTGACAGAACATGTCCATCGCATCCGCCATCTCCAGCAGCCGCACGCGGCGCATTTCGGGCAGCGTCGGGTCCTGGCCGCGGGCGCGCAACGCGTTGCGCACGTCGCGCGTAAGCACCGTGCGTTTGTCGGCCACGCAGTGCTCGGCGGCGTCGAGGATGCACTGACGGATCAGCGAGCGGTCAGCCCGCGTCATCCGGGCTTCCTCCTTGTCCTCTCCGCCCGTGATCATCAGCCGCGCCGTGATCTCCAGTTCGCCGAGCACGTCGCGCTGCTCGTCCGCCTCCATGGCCGAGGCATCTGGTGGCGGGTCTTCATCCAGCGCGTCGGCGTCGAGCGTCTGCACGTCGCTGGGCGTCTCGATCAGCCGACGCGCGTCTGCGAATGGCGCGAGGCTGATGCCCGAACCTGGGGCCAGCTTGACCCGGTTTACCGTCAGCCCGAGCATGCGTGCGAAGTCGCTGAACAGGCCGAAGCTGTTGCCAGCCTCCACGATGAACAGCCGCGGTCGGTAGATGGCCGTGACCTGATTCAAGAGGTTGTTGAGCGTGGCGCTCTTGCCGGAGCCGGTGGGGCCGAACAGGAACAGATGGGCGTTCATCTGCCGATCCAGGCGGCTGAGCGGGTCGAAGGTGATCGGCCCGCCACCGCGGTTGAACATCGTGATGCCCGGGTGCCCCGTACCTTGAGCGCGGCCCCACACCGGCGACAGGTTCGCCGCGTGCTGAGCGAACATCAGTTGGGTGTACCACTTGCGCCGATCCTGGCCGGGGTTGTAGCAGCATGGCAGCCACCGCAAGTAGCTGTTGAGCGGCGCCACCTCGTCGTCCTCGCGCACCGGCTGCAAGCCAGCATTGAGCATCACGTTCGCCAGGTCCAGGCCGCGCCGGTCCAGTTCCGCTTCGTCGCGTCCGCGCAGGTAGAATGCCAGCGTCCCCCGGTAGAGCTTGTGTGCGCTGCCGATGAGGGAGCGGGCTTCCTGCACGTCCTTCAACGTCTGCTCCGACGCCAGCGTCTCGCCCACGGCCTTCTTCGCCAGGTGGTTGAGATCCGCTTCCAGGACATCCTGCGGCGTGGCGACCATCGTGAGACACAGCAAGGTGTCTTCCGGCATCTGGTCGAACAGCGTGTTGATGGCATCCCCTTTGCGGGTCTCGCCGGTCAGGTGTCCGGTGCCGGGCGGCATGCGCAGCCGGTCGGTGATCAGCACGCGGTGCGGCATGCCGTCGAAATACCAGGTGCCGTGCTCCACGTCGGAGCGTGGCTGGCCGAAGAACAGCCGCTGGCTGAAATCCCGCCCGCTCGCCAGCTCGATTTCGCCGGCCTCGCTTTCTTCGGTGCTGTCGGGGTAGCGCGCCAGCGCGTAGAAGCGCTCCCGGTCCTCTGCACTCGGTCCAAGCATCGCCGGGCGCGGATTGAACCATCGCAGCAGCCAGTCGTGGACGTCGGCTGCGACCATGCGCCGTGCCTGGATGCCGGCGTTCGCCAGGCCGCCGCACAGGCGGTCGCAGACGATGTTCAGCATCTGCTCGGGCGTCTGGCCGCGGCGGCTTGCCTGCCCAGTTGCACGGCGATAGATCACCATGCGCACCCGCCGCGTCTGGCCGCGCCAGCGCAGCCGCGTGACCACCGTGTCCTCGAACAGGCCGCCCGGCTTGGCGACCGCGCGCAGGTGGTGGCCGAAGAAGCGCAAGTAGAACTCGGTGAAAGCGGTGCCGCGGGCACGCGGCTGCACGTAGTCGCGCAGGGTCTGCATGTACTGGTCGAAGCTGGGCTCGTCCTGGGCATAGAGCTGGAGTACCCAGGGGTTTTCGTCCAGCTCATCGAACGAGTCCTGGAGCGCGTTCTCCAAGGCATCGCGGGCATGTGCGAGCCAGCCGGGCTCCCGCCCCTCGGTGCCCAGCGGCACCAGCTCGTAGAAGGCAGCGACCGACTGCCCATCCTCCAGCAGCATGGACTTCGACTGCGGCAAGAACTCCACCCAAGGCAGCAGTTCCGCGAACGACGGCGCGACGTCGTACAGCGCCTGCTCGTCGGCTACCGTCGCCGGCCTGCGGCCCTGGACCGCTGCGCCGGGTTCAGGGACGCCGGCCTGGCGCAAGGCCTCGACGTGGCGCTGCCAGCCGTCCGGCTTCTCTTCGTCGCCGGTGCCGGATGCGGCCAGCTTCGGCCAGGGAAGTTCACAGCGCATCAATAGTCCTCCAGCCGTTCACCGGGCATGGCGTACTGCACGCGCTGGTACAGGGGGAAGACCGTCGTGTAGCCCGGAACCGGCACGGGGTCCGTGCCCGCCAGGTGCGGGTACACATACATGACGAGATCGGGGTTGGGCAGGCGCTGGAACTGGCGATAAACCTCGTTGCGCGCCGTGCGCGTGTAGCGCATCTGCTCGACGGGCGCAGCCTGCACATCGGCGTCGGTCAGCGGCCGGCGCAGGCTCTGGCGCGCGTCGAGCAACTGCCGGCGCGCGACCTGGCCGGTGCCACTGCCGCCGCCACCCGTTTCCTGCTGCCAGATGTCCATCATGGTGCGGTCGCTATGGGTCAGCAGTTCTTCCTTGCTGGTGGCGCAACCGCTGAGCACGGCGACGGCCGCGGCCAGCGCGAGGCCCTTAATCGAGTTCGAGCGCATGGCTTTCTCCTGCACGGTGATCGACGCGCCGGCCTTCGGGGTCGTGATCGATGGCCAGCGGCTTTTCGAGGTGGACGGCGACCTTGGCGCCTGGCTGCACATAGACGGCGGCGAAAGCCTGTCCGTAGAGCTTGTTGACCCAGGTCGACATGTCCCGGACGCCGCCCGCGAGGATCTGGCCGACTGCTTCCTTGCCGCTGATGCCCACGGTGCCGATGGCGCCGTCCGAGCCGACGTAGGACATGCGGCCGCTGTCGCTCTCGATGAGCGAGGCCACGCCGGCTCCGGCCGCGGTGATCAGAGCTTGCGACCCGAGGTACTGCTGGGCGTTGCTGCGCCGTTCGCCGCTGACGCACGGGATGCCGTGCGGGTCGCTGATCCAGCCCAGGCCGTCGCGCTGCTGGTTGTTCTGCTGGTTGCCTTCGCGGTCTTCGGGAATCGTGCGGATCGTGCCGTCGTTGAAGACGAAGGTGATGCTGCGAACCTGGCCGCGCACGCACGAGAGCGTCCAGTCGCCCGATGCGGTTCCGGAGAACACCGCGCCGGCCACGTCGGGAATGTCGATGCCGTTGGCAGTCAGATTGTCCGGCCCGACCAGCACCTTGAAGGGGTACGGATCGTTCACCGTCCCGTCGATCGGCACGCGCCCAATCAGCGCCGTCATCGCCACGGAGCCCATCAGTGTCGAGTTGGTCGGCACGGTATAGACCGGCTTGGCGCTCTTGACGCCTGCCGCACCTGCGCCGGCGTTCGCCACGGTTTCCGCGGTGGTTTCCAGTGTGCTTTGTGCCGGGCCGAAGCTCGTCGGGAAGCTCATGCCGCTGCCTGCGCCACGACTGCCATTGCGGCCCTCGGCCTTCTTCGCGTCGTCCGGTTCGACCCAGCGCATGCCGCCTTCCATGCCGGCCTCGTCGCCGCCGCGCAGCCCCAGGCCCACCGGCAGATCAGCGTGACCGCCGCCGCGCCCGCCAATGCTGTCCAGGCGCCGCTGCAGGTCGGCGAGCAGCCCCTCGGTCTGCTGGCGCGCGCTGGCCGCCTGTTCCTGGTCGCGGCGCAGGTTGGAGCGCTCGGATTCGAGGGCCGAATTGATGCGCTGATCAATGGAGTTCTCCCGCTGGCGCAGCCGCTGGTTTTCCTCGCGCTGCGACTTGTTGTCGGTCAGCGCGGTCTGAAGCTCGGTGCGCAACTGTTTCACCTGGGCGACGAGCGTTGCCACGGTATCGCGCGGGGTATCGCCTTCGATGCCCAACGCCTTCATTTCCTCGGGCGTGAGCTTGGAGCCGGCATCCGCGGCGGGCGGTGCCGACGTGCTTCCGCCGGAGAACAGCCGGATGGCAACGAACAGCACCAGCAAGGCGACCGGGATCATCAGCCACTTGAGCAAGCCGTTACTGCGCATGGCGGGCCTCCTTGCCGTCGTCGGCTTCCGCTTCCGGCTGCGGCAGGAGCGCAGCCGGGTCGAAGCGGTGGATCGCCGGCAGCAGCGATTGCGCGAGGCCGTGCCCGCGCGTCACCAGGTACAGGACGGTCGTGTCCTCGGGCGTCCCGCGCGGGCCGAGCGCTTCGTGCTGGAAGGTGGCGGTGAGGAAATCGCCTTGCAGCACGCGCGGGTCGAGCGTGACCGAGCCGCTGCTGCTGTTGGTCAGACGCACGGCGGTGACCCACTGGTCTTCCAGACGCCACGACGCGAGAGCGACCGCGCGCACGGGCAGCGTCGGCATCAGCGTGCCGAGGTCGAGGCCACGGCGCAGGTTCACCCGCATGACGCCCGGCAACGGCTCCACGGTGCGCAGCGGCGCGTAGAGGTTCTGCGCGGCAAAGCGCGTCAGGACGACCGGAACCGGCGTCTCGCGCCGCGCTGCCAGCGTACCTGCCTGATCCTGGGCGCGTGCCGGGGCCTCATCGGCACCGCCTGGCTGATCGCCATAGCGCGCCGGGGTGCTGCTGCCCTCGACGATGCGCACCGGCTCCAGCTCGGCTTCGCCGTCCTTGGGCGGCTCGGCCGCGATGTCGAGCAGGATCAGCGCGCCCGTGTCGGCGTCCTGCAATTGCAGCCGCGTGGGCTCGATCGGCTCGCTGGCGCGCAGGTACACCGCGCCACCCGCGCTCTGCACGCGCAGGCGCTCGCCAACGCCCGCAGGCACTCCCACGCGGACGTTCCGATCGATGAACACGATGCGCTCCTGGCCGACTTTCAGCGGCACCGCGAGCGGCATGCGTTCCCAGCGCAGAATCTCCACAGCATGGGAGACGGGTGCCGCGGCCGCGGCCAGCAGCCCCAGCAGCACGAGTACAGGATGCTTCATGGGGTGTTTCCTCCTTGGGGCGCTTGCGGAGACAGGCCGCCAGGCGCCGGGCGCGTCGGCTCCGGGGCGCTGATGCGCTGGGGGGCACCGTCGTAGCAGTCCAGCGCCAGGCCGAACGGGTTGCGGGCGGGGTCAACGTCCACCCGCGTGACCTTCACCGGGTAGCGCACGAGCGCGCGCTTGACCTGCTCGGCGCCGTAGTACTCGTCGGCGGTGATGTCGAGCGTCACCACCCAGTCGCGGTCGGAGACCACGCGCACGCGCGCCGTGGGGTCGTCGCCGTAGCCGCGGCCGGGTATTTCGTAGATGCCGCGCACGCGCTGGCGCAGTTCGCCCGTGCTGCGGCGGTAGTCGTAGTCCGCGCGCAGGAAGGCCTGGCAGGACGGGGTGAGATACGGCGAGAGCGTATGGAGGTTGCGCGGGTAGTCCTCTTCGCCATTCGTCGGCCAGCGGTTGAGGGTCTGGAACACGTAGAACGTGAACGCATAGACCGATTCGGGCGGCACTTCCCACCACTTTCGGGTACTGCCGGAGCGCAGATCGGGCGGGACGTGGATGGTCAGGTCGCGCGGCGCGCTCCACCAGCCGCCGCCCATGACCAGGGCGACGATGACCAGCGCACCGGCCCCCAGGCGAAGCGTCTTGATGTGCGCCTGCAGGTGGGTGATCTCATTCTTGAAGCGGCTCATCGTGCTCCCCTTGAGGCAGACCTTCGGGTGGACCAGAAGCCGGAACGCGAGATCAGCACGTGGCCGCCTACCCATCCCGCCATCAGCGGATGGCGCGTGGCAATGCGCCATTGCAGTTGCCGGTACAGCCAGGTGTCGGGGCGCCCGCGCTTGAGGCGGCGCAGGATGCCGCCGCCGATGAAGACGCCCAGGGCCACGCCCAGCACGACGAACGTCGGCGCGATGGCGATCGTGCGGAACACCCAGGACAGAGGCGCGCCGACCAGCATGCCGGCGGCGCCGGACAGGCCGCAGCAGATCCACAGTTCGTCGGCGGTGAGGCCGCGCACGACCATGGGGTGGCGGTTGAGCCGGTGCGGAAGGAACGTGACCGTCCCGTCCGCACGGACGTGCTGCTGCTCGGACATACCGGCCTCGCCTTACAGGATGCCGGTGGCTTCGGTGAGCAGCCAGATGCCGATCACGAGCAGCACGGCACCGATCGCGACGGTGAGGCCGAACTGGCCCCAGGTCTTGCGGCCGGTGTGGATTTCGGCGTAGGTGCCGTAGGCGTGGTAGCAAACGCCGATAAACATCGACGCCACGACCAAGAGGGCCACGAGCATGATGATGTCGTAGCCATAGTTCCTGATCGTTTCCATGATGCCGTTGCCAGTGCCGCGGGTCGGGTTTTCCAACTGCGGCAAGCCTTGCGCGAACGACAGCGCGGGCAGCGCGGCGGAGCCCAGTGCCACAGCGGCGCGCTGGGCAAGGCGGGAATGGAGGATGCGGTTTTGCATGGTCGTGCCTTTCAGGTCAGGAGAGGAGGAAGAAGCTCAGGACGAGGTACATCGCGACGAAGCGGATGCAGACGCCGAGGAACTGGCGCTGGTTGAGGCGGCTCTCGGACCACCCCACGTAGGCCGTTCGGATGGCCCAGACGCCCCAGACGAGGAGCACCGCGAACACGGCGCCGACCAGGACGGTCGCCATCGCCGAAGGCGCGATGCCGCTGTTGGCTTGAAATGCCGAGACCTGGGCGCCGTTCATGGCTTGGCTTCCGTAGTCGTCGGCGATGGCGAAGCGGACCGCTCGGTGCGGTAGTCGCTGGCCAGTTCGGAGGGGTCGCGCGGCTGGGCACGCGACGGTGTGAGATGGGCCTGGATGCCGGCGCGCACGCGCGCCAAGTCAGCCAGCAACCGCGGGTAATCGAAGTGGTAGCGCTCGCCCGGCTGGATGGGGGCACGCGCGGCGCTGTCGGCGACGGTGCGCTCCAGCGCGTCGAGTTGGCGCAGCGCGGCGACCAGCTCCTGGCGCTGTGCGGGGGACTCGGCCAACGCCATCGGGGACTGACCCAGCAGCAGGGCCGTCACGAGAAAAATGGGCACGCCGCGATGCGCGGCGCGCTGCCAGATCGGAGCCAACATCGCGCCATTCCTGTGTGATCAGAATAGTGCGATGGTGGAGTTCAGGGTGACTGCAGGCAGCAAACAATAGGAAACTGCGCTGATCGGTTTGATTGGCAGCGTGCGTCCAGTTCGCTCAGGGAGTGGTCGTCAGGCCAGAATTCAAGAAGGGAATTTCCACCGGCCGCGTGGCAAAATATCAACGCTCTTACAAAGATCCAGGATAAAAATGCAAGGACTGACCTTTAGAACTGATCAAGATTTTGAGGAAATTTGCTGCTACCTCATGAGGGACTGGGTCGCGCGGAATATGAGGTATGACGTGCAATTCAGAAGATACGGCGGAAATGGGCAAAGGCAGCATGGCATTGACATTTTTCCTGCCGTTGGCGGCTACTCAGTGTTTGGGCAGGCAAAATTTGTTAATCAACTAAACTCTACAGACGTTACGGCTGAGTTGAGTAAGACCGATTCCTTCCCTGAGCCGATTGGTTGTTATGTGATTTTCACAACGGCAAATCGCCATACCAGCATAAATCATCATCAGTTCCATGGCACTCAACACAAAAGGCTGGATGGATCGACTTTTCCGGTTCACGTGGTCTATTGGGGTGAAATTTCTGATATTAGTTTTATCCCACAAGATGTCTGTAAGAGAATTTTCCCATCAGCATTTCAAGTTGCCAGGAGCGCATTAACGCCTCAGCAGATGGCGGATTCCATAGCCACACTTCAAAATATTGTTCCTTCATATTTCAGGTCTGACTTTCTCGACTGGCTCGAAACATGGGACTTTTCATGTGGTTACATTCCATCTGTGCATTATGACGCCGTGGACAATCTTTACATTGAGTTGGATCGGGTAGGATGGGGAATGAAGGGTGTCAATGATTTTTTATATGCCCAAGGTCGCATTGACTTATCTCGTGCGCTTCCGGCTGGCGATGCCTTCTTTTATGCTCTCACTGAGTTTCGAGATTCAATATATAACTACATAGCTTTTGTACGCGGACAGGATGGGCAGGGCTACGTTACATTGCAAGGAATGGATGGGCGCGGCGCAACAGATTTCCCAAAGATTACAGAGCAGTGGAGCATGAGGGCGCGCCATTTGGCCAATATGTATCGCGAGAAAATCCTTGGTCAGCAAATTCAATAAATAAGAAATACTGAATGAGTTGCCTAATGATCTGGTTTCTCTGTCATCACAAGTATTTTTTGAAGCTGCCCGCAGTCAGGCTCACGGCCAGTCCCAGCAAGGCTGCGCTGGGCAGCAGGATCAGCAGTGGATGCACAGAGATCGGCAAGGCCAGGTACGTGACCCACGGCAGCACGGCCAGCGGCATCAGGCTCGCCTTCGCGCGGTGGTAGATGAAGCCGGATTCCCGGCCTGCGCCGAACCGGCGCACGTCCCGCCGCACAAGACCGTCGATCAGGCCGACGAACGCCGCGGTGCAGATCAGCGGCAACGTGAGCACCAGAACCAGCAGGCGCACCAGAAACGTGAGGGTGGTGAAGGCCGCGGCAATCAGGTAGTTCTCGGTCCAGACATAGACCTGGCTGATGTAGTAGCGAAAGTTGCGCCCCCCGTCCTGGATCCTCCCGTGGCTCGGCGCGCGGGCGCGCTCGGCGGTCTGGCTCATGCGCTCCAGCAGCCCGGAGCGAACGAATACCCATTCGTAGCCGGTATCCACCAGTTCGTGCGCGGTGCGCCCCGGCTCCTGCACGACGACGCTGCGCGTGAAGTGGCTGGACAGGTGCCCCAGTTCGTACTGCAACATCTGCTGCGAGTGCCGCCAGCCCTGGTCCTTCCAGAACAGGTGCATGCCGACGCACTCCACGACGATCGAGAACAGCAGCGAGCCGATCAGCACCCCGAGCAGCCGGAACGGCAAGGTGATGGTGCCGACGATCAGGCCCTGGCGCTGGTTCTGCTCCCGTTGTGCAGTCGAGGCGGCGTCCTTCATGGCGAGGCCTTGTTGCCGGTGTCCTCGTCGGTGGCAATGGCCACCGCGGGAGGTTCGGCCGCAGCGGCGTCATCCAGCAGGTCGTCGGGCAGGCCCGTGTCCTGCAAGGCGGGGGAACTGGTGAACTCCCACCACTGCGTCGCTTCGCTGTAGCTCTGGCGCATGTACCCGGCCAGTTGCTGCAAGTCTGCCGGCATCACTTCGTCCGGGTCCGGCGCCGGCAGCGGCATGCGCACTTTCCAAAGCTGGCCGCCCTGCAGCAACGCGAAGCACTGGCCTTTCGGCAGGCCGACGACGTGCGACGGCTCGATCATCGGCACGCTGGACATGCTGATGCGGTCCTGAGTGTTCGACGTGAAATCCGTCGCCCCGCGAATGTCCGAGCTGTCGGTCGCGCCGCTGACGATGGTGGTCGTATAGACCTCGACCTTCGGCAATTGCCGGGTCAGCAGTTCGGCGGTCGCGGTCTCGCGCACGCGCAGCATGAACAGGTTGTTGAAATTCCCGATCACCTGGCCTGCCTTCGCGCGGTTGCCGATGCGGGCCTCGATGTCCGACAGGGTCTGCGTGTACGCAGTGACTTGCAGGCCGGCACCGCCGCCCTTGTTGATCAGCGGGATGAACTCGTCGCCCATCAATTCGTTGAACTCGTCGGCATGGACGTTGATCGGCACGCGCGCACCGGCCGATGCGCCCGGCAGGCCATCGTCGATCCCATGCTTGTAGATATGCCCGGCGACCGACACGAGATCGCTGAACATCGAGTTGCCGACCGCGGTGGCGACCTCGGCGTCGGAGAGCGCATCCAGGCCCACATAGACGATGGCCCTCTTACGGATGATCTGCATCCAATCGAAGATCGGCCTGGGGTCGTTGAGGTCGGAGTAGTTGGGGGCCAGGAGCTGCGAAATCTTGCCGCTGGTGAGCTTCTCCAGCAGCGGCAAGAGACTGGCGACGATCTTGTCGAAGTACGTCTTGTCGTAGCGCACCGCAGAGCGCAGGCCGTCGAGCACCGGGTCGTAGTTGCGGGCTTGGGACAGGTACTGCTCCAGTGCCACGATGCGCTTTTCCCGCCCGATCATGTTGCGCGGGATGTTCTTCTCGTTGATCTTGGCCTCGATCTGGACGATCACCTCCCAGGCCTTGGGCTCGGTCTTGGCGAAGTAGTGCTGGGCGTACTCGATGAACAGCGCGTCGATGTTGATGACGTGCCGCTGGATCAGCATGTAGTCCGGGCGCTGTCCCAACTCCACCAACGCGCGCGCAATGATGTTGACGAAGCGCCAGGCGAACTCGCGGAACGCCGCACTGTTGCCTTCGCCGGAAAGCTGACCCGCAACGCGGGTGGCGACTTCCGATATGCGCCCGAAACGCCCCACGGCGTTGTAGCGCGCGGAAATATCCGGCCAGCCCAAATGAAAGACGTAGAACTCGCCTTCGCGGCCCGCGCGCTTGGCCTCGACGTACATCCGCTTCAGGAGATCGGCATCGCCCTTGGGGTCGATGACGATCACCACCTCGTGCTCGCCCGCGGCGTTCACGCGCCGGATGTCCTGGGTCACGAACAGTTCGGCCAGCCGGGTCTTGCCGACGCGCGTGGTGCCCAGTACCAGGGAGTGGCCGACGCGCTCGCCCAGCGGCAGGCTGACGTCCACCTCTTCGGGTTCGATGCCCTGCAGGCGCGGCAGACCGCCCACGGGCGGCAGCGGCCGCACCGGGTTGAAAGGCACGTCCCAGCCGGTGAGTTTCGACAGTCGGGACAGCGGGAACGGCGCGAACTCCAGCCGTTCCTCCAGGCGCCGCGCCAGCCGGTACGCGGGTGTCGGTTCGACGTAGCGGCGGAACTCCGGCCGGTACGTCTGCATCAGCCTATGGGTGTGCTTCTGCTCCCACAGGAACCCGCGCCCCACAAACAGCCGTTGCTGGCTGACCGGCACGTCCTTGCTGGTCATCACGTAGCGCGGCAGCCTGCGGATGTTGCGCCGGTAGCGCAGGATGACGCGGGCATCGCGGTAGCGGATGGCGCCGTAGGCACCGAACGCCAGCGCACCTCCGACGCCCATGGCGGGGCTCAGCGCGAGCGACCACGGGGCCACCAGGGACAGAAACGCGGCGCCTGCACACGCCGCGACGGTATATAGCTCCACCGCTGGGCGAAGCAGCACCTCGACCGGCTGTTTCCCCGACATGGCTTCATTGCTCGATGCCGGTGGCCGTGATCAGCACCGGGTAGTGCCGCAGGCCCAGGCGCTCGGCCAGGTCATCGCCGGACACGGGCGCGAGGGGTACGCCGGGCACCAGGGCGCGCAGCCGCGCCAGGCCCTGCACGGTCTCGACGTTGACCACCAGGCCGACCGCGCCGCGCTCGCGCAGCGCTGCCGCCTGGCGGCGCATCCAGGCCCGGGAGGTTTCGTCGTCGCCGACGACCACGAAAGGCCGAAGACCCGGAGCCTCGATGACCCGCCGCGCGACGGTGCCGGGCGCGAGCTTGGCGCTGCGTACCGGCAGCATTGCGGCCTCGCCTGCCGGGGTGGCGGGAACCTGGGTCGTCGGGATCGGCGGCCGGGCCGGCCCGTTGGCGCGCGGCTGGAGGTTCAGGGCTTCGTAGTACGGCAGCGCCGACGTGCCGCCGCGGTCTTCGACCACGATCAGCGGCTCGCCGGCAAGCGAGGCCAGCGGCAGACTCGCCAGCAGCACGAGCAGGCCTCGTAAGGCCAGATGGGATGTCGTCATGGGGATGTCTCCTGGCGCGCGGCGAGGACCGCGGCGGTTGGGCGCGGGCCCTGCACGCGGGCAAGGTGGCGGGATACGCTGCGCCGGTAGCGGGCGGCAGGCTCACCCCCGGCAGGACGGTGGTAGCGGCCGATCGCCAGCAACCAGTCCTCGCCGGGGGTGTGCTGCTCCCGCAGGATCTCGGCGGCGATGGCGAGGTTGCGGTACGGGTCTAGCAAGTCGCACGCGCTGGTGTAGCGCTGCTGGTGGTAGCCGAGGTTGATCTGGCCCAGGCCCGCGTCGATGCGCGTGTGCGGCGTGGAGCGCATTGCCCGCTGCAAGCCCGCGCAGGCGTCGGCACGGGTCGCGTAGCGGTGCGACTGGCCGGCGACATTAAGGGACCACGGCCACGGAACGATGCGCCCGTGGCGGCGGATGCCGCTCTCTTGCAAGGCCACGGCGTAGAGCACCGTCGAGGGGATGCCAGCGCGCTGCGCGGCGAGCTGATAGGCCGGTGGCGGAACCTCCTCGGCCTGGGCAACGCAGGCGCAGAAGCCGGCGATGAGCACCAGTGCGCGCAGGAGAGCGGCTACGGCTGGCGCTGCCATTGGCCGTTCACCTCGCGCACGACCGCCGGCAGATCGCCGGGCACCCCCAATGTTAGCCAGCGACCGCCGTCGTGGTTGAGCGTGATGCTTCCGCTGCGCACGCGTGCCGGATCGACGTTCGCGCGCTTGGCCCAGTCGCGGATGCGCGCGTCATCCTGGCGGCTGCCGACCATGTACAGGTCGAATTCGGCGCCCGTAGATTGCAGGCGCTGGACGAGCTGGCTGCAGGCCACGCAGCCGTCCTTGACGAACACTGCTGTGCGGCCGGAGCCGCGCGTGGCGCCGGCGACCGGCTTGTCGTCCGGCAGGTTCACCCGCTGCATTCCGGGGTTCAGGCGCTGCCAGGCCTCGTCGTAGGCGCGCTGATAGGCAAGCAGCTTCTCGACGCGGCGCGCCTCGACCTGCACCTGCAGTTCTGCGTAGCGGCGCCGCTCCTCGTCGGTGCGGGCCTCGATGCCTAGGGCCGACAGCGGGTCCAGGTTGGGCGAGTAGATGCCCAGCGGCCCGTCCATCAGTTCGCGGTAGCGCGCCCACTCCTGCGGTTGCAGGCCCCAGTCGCTTGACACCCGGCCGTCCAGAGCGCGTGCGGCCAGCGGGCGCTCCTGGCTCTGCGCATTGCGGGCCGGAGCCGTGGCCGGCTGCTGAGCCCACGCGGGAAACTGGGTGGATGCCAGCAGGAGCGCGGAAAGGACGATCGATGGCTTCATGCGCTGTACTCCGGTCAGGGAATCGCCACGCGGCGGGTCTGGTCGCCGGCCTGGAACACCGCGGTGTTGCCCTCGACGGCCTGCAAGCGCCACGGGCCGACCGCATCACCTGGCAGCAGCACTTGAAGCTGGTCGGGCGTGAAGTCGCCACTGCTCGGCGCGACGGACACGCTGCGCTCGCCGGCACGCAGTTCGGCACCCACGATGCGGAACGGGAGCGGCGGTGGTTCGGGCTTGGCGGTGGGCTTGTTCCCGCTGCGCGGCTGGGCGGGTGCAGCGGCGCGCGCAGCGGTCTGCCGCGTCTTGACTTGCTCGACTTCGGCGCGCAGCGCCTGAAGGTCGGCGGCGGCGGCATAGTCGCTCAGCGATTGCTCGACCTGGGCGGCGCGTGCCTCCAGGATTTGGCGCGTGTCCTTGAGGTCCGCCGCCGTGGCGACGGCTGGACGCTGCTGGATGGCCTCGACGGTCTCGGCCAGGCCCGTCGCCAGCGCTTCGAGGCGTTGCAGGCGGGAATTGAGGCGATCCTGGTCGGCCTGATCGTTCATGGCCTGGTAGCCGAGGGCAATGAGGACACTGAGGCCGATCAGCCAGAGCCACATCAGGCTCTGCACCACCACGGCGGCGGTTGAGCGCTGGGCGGGCTGCGGGCCGTTCATGGCTGGCCTCCCGATGCCGCGGGCGCCAGCGGAAACGTCTGCACCGCCTCGTTGGCGGGCAGCGCGGGTGCCTTGTCGGCGGTCATGCTGTCGTTGGGACGCTCGAAGCAGATTTGCCGCGCGCGGTCATCCGCGTGCAGTTCCCAGGCCGGACCAGCAAGGGTGAGCAGCGCTTCGCGCAGGGTCATGGGGCCTAGGTGCAGGTGCGCCGCCGGCAGCGGCAGTGCGTACAGCTCGACCACCGCGTGCGCCGTCTGGCACAAGCCGTAGCCGCTGCGCTTGAGCACATGCCGTAGCCCGTCGCCGACCGTGGCGCGGGCATCCTCGGGCATCGACACGTCGATGGTCTGCAAAAGCAGGTCGCGCTGCGCTGCTGTCGGTGCCAGTTCCACGAGGGTGTAGCGCCCGTAGCGCACGACGGGGATGTATTCGGGCGCCTCGGATGCGGGCGCGGCCGAGGATTCCTCGATTGTGTCGGGCGCGACCGGCGCGCTCGTCGTCGCGCAGCCGCCAGCCAGCACCGACCAAAGGAGGCCGAGAAAACCCGCCAGCAGGCGGCGTTCGGGGTGGTGAAACCAGGGTGGTGAGGGGCACATGGCGCGTCGTCCTGAAACATCGAGCCCTCACCATCGCCGCTGCGTGAGGTTGCGACAGCAAACAATGCGAAATGAGGGCCGTCCGATTTCCTGGCGCCGACCAAAACAAACGGCCCCGAAGGGCCGTGGGCATAGAAGGTCGGTCGCTGGGGTGCATCAGGCCAGACGCGACATCGCAGGGAATCGATCGACGTGGCGCATCCTCATCGGTTGAGGCGGCCCAGTGCAACCGTTCCGGTCAGCATCAGGACGACAGCCAACCCTAAGCCCAGTACCGGCGAGGTCATCGTCCATACGGTGCCTACGACCGCACTCGACAGGAACTTGGCGCTGCCATCGACGGTGCCCAGCGCTCCGTAGCTCATAGTCAGCGCTTGCGGTTCGATCATGCCCGCGGCGACCGTGGATTCCAGCGCCTCCTGCATCGCCACGTAGAGCCCCGCGGCCACAAAACTGGTGGCGAGCAGCGGCAGGCTGCCTATGCCCAGGCAGAAGGCGAGTGCCGCCAGCACAGCAGTGGCCGCGCCCAGCGCGTAGCCCGCCACCCATAGCGGCAGCGGGCCGATGCGATCCGCCCAGGCGCTAACCGGATAGGAAGCCAGCACCTGCACGGCGTTGCGTCCCACGTAGAGCAGCCCGGCGACCTGTGTCGCATGCATGATGTCGATCGAGGGCGCCAGCAAGTGCGTGGCGGCCAGGATCAGCAGGCTGTGCGAGAAGTTCCCCAGGCCAGACAACCCGACCGCGCAGAGGTAGCGTTTGAACCGTGTTGGCAGCTCGTGCAGCGCGCCGAAGAAGCGCAGGCCGGGATTGGGCGATTGCTGGGGGGCGTTCACGAGCGTCAGGAAAACCAGCACGGCCAGCAGGCCAGGGATCACGGACAGCCCGAGCACCACGCGGAACGGGCTGGCTACGTCGTCTCAATGCAGCGTCTGCGCCCACCCCAGCGCAGCCACGCCCAGCAGCTGCCCGGCGACCGCACCCACCGTATCCATCGCCCGGTGAAAGCCGAACGCGCGTCCAGGGGTCTGCGCGCTCACCGCCTGGATCACGATGGCGTCGCGTAGCGGCCCGCGCAGTCCCTTGCCGAATCAGGACAGCAACTGACCCAGGAGCAGCAGCGGCCATCCCACCGCCAGTGCGATGAAGACCTGGACGAGCGGAGTGAGCGCATAGCCGAGCAGGACCAGTGCTTTGCGATGGCCGAGCGAGGTAGCCCGACACCATCTTGGTGAAGCTGGCCACCGCATCGGCCGCGCCCTCGATTAGGCCCAGCGCCGCGGCCGGCACCCCAGCACCGCCAGGGAGCCCGGCAGGGATCCGAAGGGATTCACTGAAACTGCGCTCGACCATTTCGTCACGAAAGGGTATAGTGCGCGCTTGGAGATGGCGTTCCTCCTGGGAAACCGAACCGCAGCATTCGCTGCCGATGACGCCTACAGTTACCTGACCTTCTGTCGGGGCTGTAGGCGTTCACGTCCACATCTCTTGCATGGGTCAGCCCGATGGATTTCGAGCGAACCGACCCCATGCCTAATCGCCGTCTAGAACAGCTTGAGCTGCTGCCCTACGTGGGCAAGTGGCTTCTCATCGCCAGCGTTGTTGCCGTCCTGGCCGGCAGCGCCTCCGCCTTCTTCCTCGTCTCCCTCGATCATGCCACGGCCTGGCGCGAGTCCCACCCTTGGGTGATTTGGCTGCTGCCGCTGGCCGGCCTGGGCGTGGGCCTCGTGTATCACCTGCTCGGCAAGACGGTGGACGGAGGCAACAACCTCATCATCGACGAGATCCACGACCCCAAGAAGGTGGTTCCGCTACGCATGGTGCCGCTGGTGCTGGGCGGCACGGTGGTGTCACACCTCTTCGGTGCTTCCGTGGGCCGCGAAGGCACTGCGGTGCAGATGGGCGGCGCGCTGGCCGACCAACTCACCCACGTGTTCCGCCTGGAACATGAAGACCGACGCATCCTGCTGATGTGCGGCATCGCCGCAGGCTTCTCGTCGGTGTTCGGCACGCCCATGGCGGGCGCCGTGTTCGGGCTGGAAATCCTGGCCATCGGGCGCATGCGTTATGACGCCCTGTTCCCCTGCATGGTGGCGGGCATCGTGGCCGATCAGGTATGTCTGGCCTGGGGCGTGCACCACGCCCATTACGCGATCGGGCAGATCGTGCCGGTCGGCGCTTGGAGCGTGGTGGCGGTCGTGCTCGCCGGGGTCGTGTTCGGCATCGTCGGCATGCTGTTCGCCCGCGTCACTCACGCGCTCGGGGCGCGGGTCAAGCGGCTCATCCATTACGCACCCCTTCGGCCGTTCGCCGGCGGCATCGTCATCGCCCTCGCGGTCTGGGCGCTCGATGGCTACCAGTATATCGGTCTGGGCATCCCGGAGATCGAGCGCGCCTTCCAGGAGCCGATGCAGCCGTGGGATTTCCTTGGCAAGTTCGGCTTCACGGTCGCGTCGCTGGGCACGGGCTTCAAGGGCGGTGAGGTCACCCCGCTGTTCTACATCGGCGCTACCCTGGGCAACGCACTGGCGCCGATCCTGCAGATGCCGTTCGCTTTCATGGCCGGCATCGGCTTCGTCGCGGTGTTCTCCGGCGCGGCCAACACCCCGATTGCCACGACCCTGATGGCGATGGAACTGTTCGGTGCCGAGATCGGTCCGCTGGCGGCCATCGGCTGCGTCACGGCTTACCTGTTCTCGGGGCACACCGGCATTTACCACGCGCAGCGCGTAGGCCACAGCAAGCACCGCCGGCATCGGGCCGCTGTCCCTGAAGACCTGCGCATCGCCGATCTTGCCGCCTTCCTCAAGAAGCGCCGCGAAACCTCGAAGTCTTCCGCCGCAGATCCTGTGGCACTGCCCCCTGTCTCCAAGGAAAGCGTTGAATGAAAACAGACACGTCCCAGACCATCGCGGCGCTGCGGCTGTACTTCCCGACCGCAACCCGGGCCAAGGTCACCCGTTTCTGGCACCACCTGAGCGCGCCTGCACTGGCGCATCACCTGCTTACCGTGGCCAAGAAGGCCAACATCCTGCAGGCCATGCTGCACCGGGTCAGTTCGGGCTACCTGCCAGGAGAACGCTTGTCGCACCAGCACCCCGAACTGACGGGCATGCGGCACCCGGAATGCCTGGAATTGCTGGACACCGAGCAGCGGCTGCGGGCGTTCATGCACGAGCACGGGGACGAGTTGAAGAAGGTCCACGCCGTGCTGTTCCTGTGTGAGCTGCCGCTGTCGCACCTGAGGACCGCCTCCGGCAATGCGACCCGGGGCGTTTGACGATGAGCGGCGCATACGCAGTCCTGGCCATCAGCCTCGGCTCCATCATCGGCGCGCTCCTGCGCTACGGCCTGAGCGTGGCGATGAACGCCCTGGTGCCGCCGATCCCGATGGGCACCCTGGCATCGAACCTGATTGCGGCCTACATCGTGGGTTTTGCGATCGCCTACTTCGGGATGGCACCGGGCTTGTCGCCCGTGTGGCGCCTGTTCGTGATCACCGGGCTCGCTGGTGGTCTGTCCACCTTTTCCACGTTCTCGGCCGAACTGCTCACGCTGCTGCGCGACGGCCGCCTGGGCTGGTCGGCCGGCATGCTGGCGCTGCACGTGGGCGGCTCGCTCACGATGACGGCGCTGGGCATGGCGTCCGCATCCGCTACTCGCCAATCGTAAAGGAGACCCCATGAAAGGCTACCAACTGACATTCTTCACGGCGCAGGACCGCCGCCACGGGCACAAGCCCATCGGTGACTGGCTCCTGGAGTTCGCCAAGGACCATGGCGCTGTCGGCGGCACGCTGGTGGGCGGTGCGGAAGGATTCGATCACGTCGGCCGCTTCCACTCCGCGCACTTCTTCGAACTGGCCGACCAACCGCTGGCGGTGACCGTCTCCGTAGACGAAGCGGCCTGCCGGCGTTTGATGGACGCGCTGGCGCAGGAAGCGATCGACCTGACCTACGTGAAGGTGCCCGTCGAGTACGGACGCATCGGTCTGGGCGCGAAGTAAGCACCTTTGGCGCGACTCATGACTTGGTCCAGGAGACTGCCATGTTGAGGGTTTACAACCTGCCGCCCGAGCCGGGCATGCGCGATTGGCTGCGGGAAAACGGTCGGCTGATCGCTGCGCTCATCGCCTGGTCCGTCGTCATGGTGTGCAGTGCCAGCGTTGTCGCTCCCCTGAGCGACACGGAGTGGTACGCAGTGCGCACCGTGGAAAACGGCTTGATCTACGAACGCGCGAACGGCGAGCACGGCTGTCTGGCGCGCGTGGCTGCTGGCGACGCGATCACCTGTGGGCAGGGCAAAGACCTGACCGGCAAGCTGCGGGCTGATTGAAAGCGCGGGCAGATCCGGACACCAAGGCCACGCGTCCCGCCCGTCCAAGTTCAATTGCAGGGGGTTATATGGTTTCCAAGATAAAGATGATTCACGCGCGTGAAATCCTCGATTCGCGCGGCAATCCGACCATCGAGGTCGATGTGCACCTGAGCAGCGGCGTGATGGGACGCGCCGCGGTTCCGGCCGGAGCTTCGACCGGCATCCACGAGGCCGTCGAACTGCGCGACGGCGACATCCGGTGTTTCGACGGCAAAGGGGTCCGTGCCGCTGTGGCCCATGTAAACAAAGGCATTGCCGCGGTGCTGCTCGATGCCGACGCCTTCGATCAGGAGACGATCGACCGGCGGCTGCGGGACTACGACGGCACGGCGAACAAGAGCCGCATCGGCGCCAACGCGATCCTCGGCGCGAGCCTGGCCGTGGCGCGGGCGGCATCGCAGGCCGCCCAACAGCCACTGTTCCGACATTTGGGCGGACCCGAGGTCCACCGCATGCCCGTGCCCATGTTCAACGTCCTCAACGGCGGGGTACATGCGAACTGGCAGGGAGTGGATTTCCAAGAGTTCATGATCGCTCCGGTGGGCGCTTCGAGCTTTGCCGAAGCGATGCGCTGCGGTGCCGAGATCTACCACCGTCTGCGCGAAGTCCTTAAGGACAAGGGCCACTCCACCACTGTGGGCGACGAAGGCGGGTTCGCGCCGCCGCTCAAACGCAACAGCGACGCGGTGGAGTTGATCCTGGCGGCCATCTCGCGGGCTGGTTACGAAGCGGGAAAGGATGTCGTCCTGGCGCTGGACCCTGCATCGAGTGGGTTCTATCACGACGGGATGTACCACTTGCGCAGCGAAGGGCGCACGGTCACGGCCGAGGAACTGGTCGCACTCTACGTCGAGTGGGTGGCGCGCTACCCCATCAAGGTCCTGGAAGACGGCCTGGCGGAAGACGACTGGAGCGGCTGGGCGCTGCTGAACCAGACCCTGGGCAAGAAGATCGAACTGGTCGGCGACGACCTCTTCGTGACCAACGTCGAGCGCATTGAGCGCGGTATCCGCGAGGACGTGGCCAACGCGGTGCTGATCAAGCCCAATCAGATCGGCACGCTGACAGAAACCTTGTCTGCCGTCGCCTTGGCCTACAACGCCAACTGGGGTGCGATGGTGTCGCACCGCAGCGGCGAGACCGTGGACAGCTTCATCGCGGACCTGGCAGTCGCGCTGGACACCGGGCACCTCAAGACCGGCGCGCCTTGTCGCGGCGAGCGCGTCGAGAAATACAACCAGCTCCTGCGCATCGAGGAAGCGCTGGGAAGCGCGGCCACCTATGCGGGGACCCACGCCTTCGTCCGTTGATGTCTTGAAAACCTGTTTTTATGGAGAGTGAATGAATGACAAACGTTATCCTGACCCGTCATGGTCATGTGGACTGGATCGCGCCTGAGCGCTTTCGCGGGCGTGCCGAACTGCCACTTTCGGAGCTGGGAAAGCGGCAGGCTGAAGCGCTCGGCAGGCGCGTCGCAGAGGGCTGGAAGCCCGATGCCATCTACGCCAGCCCGCTCTCGCGGTGTGTTCACACGGGGGAGGCCATCGGCCGCGCCACGGCCTCGAAGGTGCACGTGCTCGAAGACCTTGCCGATACCGACTACGGTCAGTGGCAGGGACTCACGCACGAAGAGGTGCGTTCACGCTGGCCCGACGAGTCGCGTCTGTGGTTTGAGGCACCCGATCTTGCCGTGATTCCGGGTGGCGAGACGATGGCCGGTGTGCTGGGGCGCGCCATCAACGTACTGCGGATCGTGCTGCGCAAGCATCGGGACCAGACGGTCGTCCTGGTGGGCCACGACAGCATCAATCGCGTCCTGCTGCTGCATAGCCTGGGTCTGCCACTGTCGCGCTACTGGCGCATCAAGCAGGACCCGTGCTGCCTCAATGAGATCGAGCTGCAGGACACGGTGTTCACCATCCATCGTGTCAATGAAAGCCACCACACCGCGAGCCTCGCCTGACACGGCAAGGCGCTGACTTCGTCAAGGAGAAAAGCCGGCGCCTGATGGCGCCAGCTTGTGAGACGGATCACGCCGCCACGAGTTGCCTCGCGAGAGCGACCTCTACCGAGTCTCCATCCTGATTGAGGACGTCGAGCCCGGATTCGGGCACGTCTCCCGACGTGCTCTGGGACACCATGATCTTCTTGGCCATCAGCTCCAGGCAGGTCATCTGCGAGGAACCGGCGTAGCCGAGGTAGATCACGCGCACCGGCTGTTTCTGTCCGATGCGCCAGGAGCGGCGTGCCGCCTGCTGGAGCGAGTACACGTTGTAGCCCGACTGCATGAAAACGATCGTCGGGAAGTCCAACAGGTCCAGTCCCGTCTTGACCAGTTCGGGATTGGTGATGAGCACGTCGATGCCACGGTCCAGTTGCTCGGCGATCCAGTCCTCGCGTCGGCTGGCGTCCACGCTTGCGCGCAGCACCGCCACCCTAAAGCCTTCCTGCTCCAGCAGCACCTTCAAGCGCGACGTGGTGTCACGCGTGCCGGTATAGACCGTGTAGGCCAGGACCTTGCGGCCCTGCGCCTTCTCTTCCTTGCAGATGTCGATCAGCTCGCGCTCTTTCGGCGTCACCTCGAACTCGTTGAACTGAGCCGGGACGAACGCCAAGGTGTTGCGCGTGCGCGGATGCACCACGGTCTCCGACCGGAAGCAGCAGTCCGGCCAGGCCAGCAGTACGTTGAGCACCACACCCAGCAGCGTCGTATCGCGTCGCGCAAGAGCCTGTTTCAGCTCCGCGGTCAGCCGACCCGCCAGGTCGCGGTAGGCCGCGGCTTGTGCCGTGTCCATTGCGACTTCACGGAACTCCTCGTCATACGGCGGCAGGACGTTGCCGCCGATGTCCTTGAGCTTGAGGAAGATCGTGAACGGCAGGATGCACCGCAAGACCCCCTTCGGCCCGAAGCCCGGAGCCTTGACCGTGCGCACCGATACCTTGGTGCCCCTGGCCGTCTTGTGCGCCGTGCCGGTGTTTTCGGAGTAGATGTCCTTGAGGACCCCGTGGTCCCTCATGAACGCCATGGCCGCCGAGGTCATGCTGCCGCTCGTGGTCGGGCGGTAGCCGTCTTCGATCATCCGCCCAGGCAGGGCTCGGAACAGCAGGTAGAACAGGTCGTCCCCGTAGCCGCCCATCAGCGTGCCTGTCAGCAGCAAGGTCTTACGAGCCTTCGCCGCCAGCACGCCCATGGCTTGGCCCTGGGCACTGCCACCGTTCTTGTACTCGTGTGCCTCGTCCGCGATGCACAGGTCGAACGTGCCTTGCGGCAGGTAGCGCTTGATGAACTCGGACGGCTGGTAGCCGCCCTCGCCAAAGCCGAGCTCCATGTTGGCCATCGCACGCTCCATGCGCGTGGCCTGACGGTCGGAAAACACCAGTTCGCCGTTGCCGTCCATGAGGTTGATGAACTCATGGATGTTGTCGCCCAGCATCGACGCCAGGAACCCGTCGCCGAACTTCTGCATCAGCTTCTGCGCGGTGACTTCCCCGATCGTCGGGATGCGCTTCAAGGCTTTCAGCACGGCCGAGGACCGGTCGCTGCCGGACAGGCTGCGCGGGCGGATCAGTGTCCACAGGGGTGCGGCGCAATGGCTGCACTTCCTGCGGTATTCCTCGGCTTGGAGCGCGACCGGGTTGACCGGCTCGCCGTCGAGGTCGGTGATGACCGTACCGCAGTCCGGGCACGCCGCCACGTTGCCATGGCGGGTACGCCGCTGGGTGAAGACAGGCTTCCAGTGGAACCCCATCCGCATCCTGACCCGGCCCAAGACGAAGAACTCCTGGCCCGTGGGCTGGACATTCAATTGCTCGCGCAGCTTGATGAGCTTGACGAGCGTGTCCGGCCCGTTGAGCACCCACACCTTGGCGCCTGCCACTGTCTCCTGGATCTCGCGCCGCCACTTGTAAACAAGGTGCGGTGGCGAAAGAACCAGGGTGCGGCGGTAGCCTTCGGCGTTGAGAACGGCGGCCGTGGCGATGCCGACGGTCGTCTTGCCACAGCCCATTTCGCCATTGACAATCGCGGCGCGTTCGCCACGGTCGATCAGCAGTTCGGCGGCGGCGTGGACGACTTCGGCCTGGGCCGGGAACAGCTTGCGCTTGAGGCTGGCGACGACGAGTTGCCGGTGCGCCTGCGGCTGGCCGTTATAGACCGGCGGGTTGGCGCTGTTGAGGGCGTCGAGCAGTTCGTCGCCGAACTCGCCGACGAAATCCTGAAGGCTCAGGGTCAGAGGGGAAGATTCCGCATCGAGCAGTTCGCCCTGTACGGGTGCGGCTTCAACGGCAGTGGTTTCGAGATCGAGGGACATGGTGATGTTCCAATAAAAAATGGGGCATGCCCCCCCACAGCGGGGTGATGGCATGCCCCGTGGTGGGATGAAGAGACGGCAGGCGGCCGTCGGGTGGAGAGAATCAGTACTCGCTAGGCAGCAGCAGCGTGGTCACGCTGCGATCCGATTCGGTGATGATCCAAAGCTGCAGGCCGGGTGCGATCTGGTAGGAAGAGAACAGGCGGTCCTCGCCGGACTCCAGCGCGGCTTCGTTCTGCCGCTTGTCGTAGTCGTCGAGGTCGCCCCAGTCGCCATTGAGGTGGCGGTGCAGGTACGGCACCGGGTTGAGCCGGCCTTGCTGGACCAGGGCGTCAACGCCGCAGGTCACGACGGTCTCGCCTGGGAAGAAGCGCCGGCTCGATGTCTGGCCGATGGGAAGTGCTTGGGCTGCCATGGAAGGCTCCTTGAAGATGGAGGGGCCACGGCGCCCCATCGGGGCGACTGGACCCCGGTGGGTGGAGGAAGCCGACGGTGACCGTCAGCGGTAGAGAAGCGATCAGCGGATGGTCAACACCTCGCCCCGCGTGGGGGAGCCAGGCGTCATGTCCCACGCGCGGATGACGGGCACGAACTTGTCGGTGAGGATGCGGGTCTCGGCGATGGAGCCGTCTTCGCGTTCGGTGAATTCGCGTTGAAGCGTCTTGTCCTTGTGGGTGTCACCTTTGACGACGAGTACGCGCCCGGTCTTGGAGCGCACAACCCCCGAGATCGCGCCCGCGGCCAGGGCCAGCGCGAGATGCCAGTGGGACAAGGCATGCGCCGGTGGACGCAGCGACTGCTGCGCGGCCCCCAGGTGCGTGTCTTGCGACGGCCAGAGGCCTTGCAGCCGGCCGACTTCATCGGCGAACTGCTCAGGCTCAATCGTCACGCGGAAAAAATGCTCCGGCTCGGCCGGACTGGCGGGGACGATGTACGGCAGGAACGGCCATTCGCTCGGCAGCTCCTCGGCTTCGACTTCACCAAGCCCGACCTGCAGCAGCAGATTGCGCACGGCCTTGAGACCATCGGGTGCCAGCTCGCGCTGGCGCACCCTGCGGCCGAAGATCACCACCTGCTTGAACTGCGGTTCCACCGCTCGGTAGATCCGCAGGTCCGTGTAGTGGCGTGTCAGCCAGCCGACCAGCTCGGCGTCGAGCACGTAGCCAGGGACGATGAAGACCAGCACGCCGCCGTACTGCAACAGCGACAGGCTGCGCTGATAGAACAGCTTCTCGAAGCGTGCACGGCTCTGGCCCTGATAGCCGATGTTGCCGTTGACGTCCTTGGACAGATCGCCATACGGCGGGTTGAGCCAGAGCAGCCCGAACGACTGCTTGGAGATCATCGTGTCCATCAGGTCCGCGTGCAGGCAGTGATCGACCAGGCCGCGGGCATGGCGTGCCCGTTCCGCGTCGAACTCGACGGCGAACGCCCTGGCCTGCTCGCGCCCGAGGGCATGAGCGGCTTCAGCGATCGCCACGCCTTCACCGGCGCAGGGATCGAGGATGCACATCGGCCCATCGCTGGGCATCAGTGCGTTGAGGGCTCTTTCGAGCGTGGGTTCGTCGGTCGGGTAATACCCGTTCTTGGCGAAATTGCGGGCGAGCCGCGGGAACATGAGAGCCATGGAAGTCTCCTGGTTGGCGGGGATGAAGTGCGAAAGCACGCCTTGGCCTGCTTTCGAGGGTGGTCAGGCCGCTACCGCTTCCGGCGTCCAAATCTTGGCCGGATAGGGATAGGCGGTGAGTACGTCACTGCGGATCAGGGAGCCCAGCGCCAGGGTCAGCGCCGGCACGTCGATGGCGAGCCGATGGCCTTCCAGCGGCCCGAGGGCGAACGGAAGGCGGGCCAGCATCTCGCGGGTCTGTAGCAGTTCCAGCACGGTTTCGCGCCAGTGGTCGAGCAGCGGCAGTGGGCAGGTGTCCCGCACCAGCATCCACAGGCGGTCAAGCCGGTGGGCGCTGCCCTTGGGCAGCAATGCCAGTGCGCTGGCGTTTGCCTTGTCGGGCTTGATGCAGCGGCGGTCGAACAGCCACACGTTGGACAGCGAACCGAACAGCGTTCGCCGGTAGGCACGGGTCATGCGCTTTTCCAGGCGATCGACGTTGCTGACGAACACCGGGACGCTGCCGCCCTGGTCGGTGATGACGTGGAACTGGTCCAGGCCCTGTTCGTCGCGCCCGAGGGTCAGACGAGCGAGGAACTGCTGGACGGCAGTATCCCGCGCCCAGATCGACAGGAAGATCAGATTGCCCTGGTCATCGCCGACGCAAGCGTCGGCCATCACGTCGGAGCATTCGTCGATGCGATACAGCGTGGTGGAAGAGGTGTTTGCGGGCATGGTGGTGTCCTCGGATGAACGGGAACAGCACCGCCCGCTGGGGCAAGTACTGCCCCAGGGGGTGGAAGAAAGCCGCTCAGTCCGGCTCGAACTGCCGGGTGTGCGGGTTGAAGTGAAGCGCCTCATCTACCGAAGTGATTGGCGTGAAGCCCTCCAGGTAGATGTTGTTGAGGTACTGGTCGCGGTAGGTCAGTGCCTGCCGCGCCTGTTCCTCGGTGAGGCCGTTGCTGATGAAGTACTCCAGCATTTCCTCGTCGGAAGAAACTTCGTCGTTGGACAAACTCCCTTCAACGAGCTTCAGCAGCGAGGGCGGAAGCGCAGCCAGGATCGGGTCCATGTCGGTTCCTCCTGGCTCAGGCCATCAGCGCTGCGGTGGGTGCCGCAGGTGCCGTGGGTGTGCGCCGGCGCGCGTGGTAGGCGCGAACGCCTGCACGCCAGTCGGCGGACTGCTCTGGTGCGAGGTCCAGATAGGACAGCGGGCACGTGTAGTAGTACGGGTGCATGGACTCGTCCAGTGGCTTGTAGCCCCACTGGTTGCCGCTGCGTTCGAGCAGATCACAACGGATGTAGCGCAGGGATTGGCCTGGCTCCAGATGACGATGCACGCCTTCGACCTTGGCCGTCACTTCCGTGACGGACCACAGGACGTTGCCGCGCAGCGCGTGGACGATGACCTTGACGCTGGCGCGCTCGGTCTCTTGCGGTGCGATCAGTTCCGCGATCAGTTCAGACCGCGATTGGGGGGAGAAATACCAGCCCATGAGAGGCCTCCTGAAGAATGGAGCCGGAGGCCTCCCCGTGGGGGAGAACCCCCAGCGGGTGATGGAATGCCGCGCGTGCGGCGAAGGAACCTATGCTTTACCCTCAGTCCCAGTCGTCATCGTCGCGATCACAACCGGCCGGGCAGTAGCCGAACTCGATCCCATGCGAGCAGTAGCCATGCTCCGCATTCCAGTCTTGGGTTTCCTGCCGCTCGGCAGGCGTTGCGTAGTCCCATTCCCGGGCTGCGATCTCCAGCGCTTGAGTGCGCTGGTCCTGCGGCAATCGACCGGCTTGCGTGTCGATCTCCGAGCTGAAAAGCGTGACCCAGTGATCCCAGGACAGGCCGCAACCACGCTGGGCGTGCTCGGCGGCTGTCTTGCAGACAGCGCGCCAGGCGGGTTCGTCCAGCGTGCAATGAGGTACATCGCAAGCGATGGTGGACATGATGGAGACCTCCAGAAGAAAGCCGGAGCCTCCCCGCATGGGGAAGAAACCCCGGCGGGTGGATGAAGAACACCGCGGATGCGGCGTCTGCGATCACGCAGGTTGCAGTCCGGCCTGGCGGCTCCACTCCTGCGTCTTGAAGTCCAGCGCGTAGCCCAGTTCGCCCAGGCGGGCAATTTGCGTGCGCAGGGTGCGGCGGTCGATGGTCGAATCCAGTTTTACGGACTCTCCCAGCGGCCAGAGCAGACCGAACAGACCGGCGTCGCCGTCTTCGGTGCTGCCGGAGGCAGCAGCCGCAGCGGCCATCGGCGCATCCACGCCGAAGGGCGTGGTATCGACGAGAGGGTCCGCGGACGCCTGCTCGGGGGCAGGCTTGGCGGGTCTGGATGCTTTGGCGGGCTTGGCCGGCGTTGCCACAGGCTGCGCTCCTTGCTCTTCATCAAGTGGATCGACTTCCTGGGTGCCGAAGCTGCGTGCCTCGTCACGGCTCAGTTTGTCGATGCCGAGAAGCGTCATGCCGTCCAGGTTGGCGCGCATCTCGGAACGCATGCTGCCGTCGCTGATCGGATAGCTTTTGAGGAAGATGTAGCGAAGGACGAATTCCCCTTGGTACTTGCCCTCGGGGTACTGCTCCAATTCAGCGTCCTTGATCGTGAACTTGCCGAGTTGGCAGTCGAGCTTGCCGACGTTGAACTTGCCGTTGCGGCCATGGATGGTGCGCAGCGTGAGCTGGCCCGGGACGACGATGGGCGATACCGATTTCTCGGGAGCCGATGTGGTTGCCATGATGGTTCTCCTGATGATGAATGACGGGACGCCGACGGCACCCGGTGGATGAAAGGGAATGGGCCTCGCCCGAGATGGGCGAGGTCCGCTTGGCATCACGCCTTGAGCTGGCGCATGCCTTCGGCCAGGAGCCACAGCGCCCGGTTCAGGCGCAGGTTCTGGTCGATTCCTTGCACCGGACGGGTGCGTTGATGGCGGCCGCTGGCCGAGCGTCCGCTCAGCCCCCCTTTGACGAGGTTCTCCTGGACGCGGTTGAAGACGGCCCACAGGTCGCCCTTGCGGTCGTCCCAGCGTCGCGGGGCCAGCAGTTGGCTTTCCGTGACAGGCGTGGACTTGGCCGGGTCGTCGTACTTGAGTGCGAGGGCGGAATGCGCAAATATTTCCGCTTCGCCCTCATCGAGGGTGATGGTGCGCATCGCATCGCGCGAGTTCTGCACGCGCTCGAAGCCTTCGAGGACTTCGTAAGCACCTTCGATCACCTGGCTTGCCACGTCGCCCTTGTGGGGCACGCGGATGTCGGCGGTGGTGTCACCGCAGACCAGGCCGTTGTGGCAGACGAACCGGAACATGCCGGCCAGCATCTGGTAGCTGCTCGTGCCGTCGTGGCTGTTGAGCAAGATGATCTCGTTCGCCTCGTCGCCATTGATCTGGCTGGCATGGCGAAGTCGGATGAGATGCTTGGTGTATTCACGCCGGTCTTCGTTGCGCACGCGCGTCTGGCACACCATGAAGGGCTCGAACCCCTCCTGGCGCAGCTTGGTCAGCACGGTCGCGGTCGGTATGTAGGCATACCGATCGGACCGGCTCCCATGCGGGGCGTCGGCAAAGATCGATGGAGCAACAGCACGGATGCGGTCATCCGAGAGCGGGCGATCGGAACGCAGGATCGGGGACTGCGGGGCAAAACGGGATGCCAGAGACATGGTTGTTCTCCTTGGAGAAATGCGACAACCGCGCGGTCCTGAAACCACGCGGAACTCGGGGGATGAAGAGCGCTGACGCGCTGGGAGCCAAGGGGCGCAGCGGTTGCGGGGGATGAGAAGCGACAAGGCCCCGTGAGGGGCCATGCCGGTTCAGAACGAAGCAGCCAATGCCGGCTCCTGCTCCTCGACTTCACCTGCGGGCTCGCGCTCGGCGGGCAGGGCAGGCTGGTCGGCAGCGGTGTCGGCGGCAACCTCGGCTTCGGGCGCGGGTGCGCCCTCGGCTTGCGGTGCCTCGGCTTGCGCCTGGCTCGTCGGATAGACCTGGGTGCCGTCGATCTTGATGAGACCGATGTGGACCAGCGTCGATTCCAGGCTCGCTCCCGGTTCCCCGGCGCGCTCGCCCTTGGTGCGGATGTACGGATCGATCTTCATGTCGTTCAGACGGAAGGCGATCAGCACCTTGCGGTCCCCTTCGATGGCCTGCACGCACCGGCGAACCAGGTGCTCGGCTTCAGGGGTGGCGACGATGGTGTCGAAGTACCGATATTCCGGTTCACCGACAGGTCCGGCCAGCGCCGCGACGCAGCACGACAGGAACGGATCGCCATCCTTGGGGGAGACATCCTTCGGACGGCTGAGGTAGCCGATGCCGCGGGTGATCAGCTCGTGCTGCTTGATCGAAGCCAGTTCGGCCCGGTCAAGCGGCTCGGCCTTCAGCAGTCGCGCCTTCAGAGACGCGGCCGCCTGGCCCTTGTGCTCACCTTTGTCGCGGATGTACGCATCGCCCCAGAGGTCGCCGAGGCGGAAGCGTACCAGCGGCCGCTGCTTGGGATCGTCAACGCCGATGTAGCGCTCGACCAGTTTCTTGGCCTCGGCACCCGAGACCTTGACGTCGAAGTAGCGGTAGCTGGGGCCCTTGGCGGAACCGACCAGTGCGGCGATGGTGCATGCCAGGAAGGGCTGCGCACGGCGGCCGCCCCGGACGGGAACCTCTCGGGCACGCTGGATGTAGCCGATGCCCGAGGTGTGGAGGTCGAAATACGATTTCTCGTTGGACGTGGTGCTCATGGTGAATCTCCATTGGGATGAAGCGGAGACACACCGGCCCCACGCATGCGGGGAAAGGTGCGTAACCCCGCGGTGGGTTGATGAGGCGAAAGCATCCGCCACCAGGACTGGTGGCCGCTCGCGGATGGATGCGGTGCGAGCTGGCTCGGTCACGCAGTGGGAACTGCGCGGCAACCTCGAAGACCGATGGTTGCCTGGCATGTCGCTGACAACGTCAGCAGGCATGGGGGGCAGCATGGCCGGGCCTCGCGCGCGAGACAGCAAACAATGCGCATTCGGTCGCTCCCGTCTTTCCAGCACGCTGTGGAAAGAAAAAGCCCCTCGGATGAGGGGCTGTTGGGGTCAGGCGTCGTACACGAAGCAATGCGTGCGTTGCCGTGGAAAGAAGACATGCTTCCAAGAGTCGCCGCTGATGGTTCCGCCATCGAATACCACCATTTCGTAGCGGTCGATGTCGGTCTCAACCAGCTCCTGCATGGCGATGTGGCGCATGTTCAGCGTTCCCTTGTCGCGCTCGAATACCAGGGTCTGGCCGATGGCATCCTCCTGGCACATGGCGCTGACGCAGGCTCCCAGTTGGTGCTCGAAGTCGGTGGCGGGCGAGATGAGGTCGGGGAACATGAGATTGCTCCTATGAAAACGGACCAGCCCGGCTCCAGGGGGAGACGGGCTGGCACGGGGGAAAAGGAAGGCTGGCGCTTCGTGGGACAGCTAGGACTCTGCCAACGGCAGGCCCAGCAGCGCAGGTGCGTCGGCGTCGAGGATCAGGATGCGCACGTCGGCCTGGCCGGCCAGTTCAAGGATGTTCGCCAGGTCGTCCGGCATGCCCTTGTTTCGGTGCTCCTGCCGAAGCTGCTCGGCGGTGATGCCCTCGGCGTACTCCAGGTTCTGGTCCGTCCAGGGCGTGGAAATCAGCTTGACGCCGATCGCCGGGCTGTATGGCACCCGGAAGGCGATGAACAGCATGGCCTCCGGCGTGGCGAGGTCCGCCAGGTCGGCGAGGTAGTGCCAGGTATCGACCGTGATGTGCTCACGGCTGATTTCCCAGCACCGGCTGTAATAGCCTGTCTCGAAATTCAGGCGCTGCACGAATTCCCGCGCGGCCTCGGCCGAATAGGTGTCACCAATGTGGACCGGGCGACCGTCAAAGTCATCGCCATGGATGGCATAGACCACGGCACCGATCACGCCTTCGCCGCTGACGTCTCCGCCGGCGCCGCATTCGGCCAGAACCTCGGCACCCACGGGTTCGGGGCCATTGCTGACCACCGCGAAATCGTTGGTGACGATGCAGGACGAAGAGACCAGCTTCTCGTCGGAGAGGTGATCTTGGCTCGCGTGGATGGTTCGCCAGACATGCGGGCTTCCATCGTCGTAGCTGATGCACAGCGTGCGGACGATTTTCAGATTCCAGTAGCCACGGAGAAAGGGATTGGGTTTCTGGGACATGGGAACTCTCCAGATTGAATAATGGAGCCAATTCCCGCCACCGGGAATTGGACCCGGTGGGTTGAAAATGGAAAATGTGTCAGGCAACGCTGACCTTGGCGGTGCCAGCACTGCGCTGGACGACGGGAAATGAATCGAGGGACATGGCCTCGTGGGCGCATGTCCCTCGTGGGGCGTGAACGGAAACGCGGTGATGTGGCGGAGACCGGCTCACCAGCCGTTGTAGTTCACCAGCAGGTCGGCGAGGACCTTGCGGCGTTGCAGATCGAGACCATCGAAGTCCGACAGTCCGTTGAAGTGGCAGCGCTTGAGCATGGCACCGCCCTCGCGCGCGTTGTAGAAGCTGACCATGGCGGACAGGAACATGCGTTCGCCGCTGCTCAGGACGCCGAGGGCGTCGTTGAGCTGCAGCATGTTGGGACGCAGATCCCACTTGCTCTTGGCCTGGTTCAGACCTTCACGGGTGCCGTCGCCGAACCACTCGGGGCCAGCGATCTCGACACCGCGCTTCCAGGCCTCGAAGAAGGCTTGGGGCGCGGCAGCGAAATGCTGCTCTTCCCGCATGATCTGATCGACGACTTCCCGCGGCAGTAGCTGGTTCATGACGTGATTCCTCCAGTTGGATCAGGGAATGGCGAGCTGGGACCAGCCGCCTCTTTCGAGGGCACGTTGAGCCGCGGTGTAGCTGCGGAAGTACTCGCGGGATTCCCGCGAAACGGGGCCTTCGGTATCGCGCGTGCCGATGTAGTGACCGGCGGCGCTTTGCAGGACTTCGAGCGGCAGGAACTTGCCGCAGTAGGTCGAGGCCAATTGCCCGAAGGTTTGGCCGAAAGAGGCTTGCTGGGACATGGACTGGCTCCTTGGAAAAGCGGGGCCTCGTCCCTTACGGGATGGCAGCTCCCGCACGCGGTTGATAAACAGCATCGACGTCACGGGGACGCGCGTCCGCAGACTTGATGCGATGCGGACTGGTGGGCAACGCGGGATAGACCCGCAGCAGCCTGAAACCCTGGCTGCTGGCATGTGCTGACCGGAATCAGCGAACATGCGGGCAGCTTCGTGCGCGGGCCGTGCCGCGTCAGTTGGAAAACGGCATCCGGCCCAGCCCCGATTGATGGGCGCCGGAAAGCAAAACCCCGCATCGAGTGCGGGGCTGTCAAGGTGGCGCGTCGGAGCCGGATCAGTCGGGCCTATTGCCCAGTACATGCCGCTTCCATACGGCGAATGCCTCATCGTGTGCCAGCTCGGCGAGGATGACGATGGGCTGGGGTTGCCTGGCGCGTAGAGAAGCGAAGTACGCTTCGCGGTCGGCGATGGCCTTGAGCCTGATGCCATCAATGAACAGCAGTTTGCCGTTCTTGATGAACAGCACCTTGTTGTCAATGTCGCGCTCGAACGCGGCTCGTACTTGCTCCGGTTGTTGCATTTGTTGGCTTCCTGCTGGTGCGGCCCGCCATCGGGCCGAAACATTGATCGGCGGGAGAAACGTGCCGAAGGCCTTGCGGCCTCCGGCTCGGGAGGACGGAACCACCCGTGGGCTGATTGGCAGGCCCGGTCGTCGCTAGAACCGTCTGCTCATCAAGCATTCACACCCGGCGCATGTCGTGGTTGGCGCCGGCATCTTCTGGCGCACATCCGCGCACAAAAGGAGCCCAGTTTTTCGCCGTTGGGCACGGCATCGAATACCGCTGACCACGAAGGGTCTCCGGATGGCTCGCGCAGCATGGAAAGCCATCGGGGGACCCTTCGCAGAGGCGGAAAAAGTTCAGATCAGCAGAACGCGCCGGGAAACCCCGGACGTGGTTCGCGGAGAAGCTACCTTCAGGTCCCGCGGCCGGGGACGGCCGGGCGGGACGCGCACACGGACAAGAGAAGGCGTTGCGCGCTGGGCGTCCCGCAGGGCGTGCGGGACATGGGCCACGCCGCCGATGGCGGGCACGGCTCTCGGGGAACGGGGTCGGTCAAGAGCCTCTGCGGCCGCTACTGCGCGGGCGCGAGGCACCGCGCTTGGCCGCGCCGGTTTCGAGCGGCAGCGTGCCTTTGCAGTCGGGGTAGCGACTGCACGACCAGAAGGGGCCGGTCTTGCCGGTGCGCTGGCGCGTCGGTGCGCCGCACTGCGGGCATGCCGGCCCTTGGGGAACCTTGATGGACAGCGAGGTGCTGCCGTACTGCGCGATCAACTGCGAAATCCATGTGGCCTGCTTGCCGATAAACACATCCAGCGTGAGCTGCCCGGCCTCGATCATGTCGAGCGCCTGCTCCCACACGGCCGTCGTGCCGGGATCCGCAATGGCCGCAGGCACCGCGTCGATCAGCGTAAACGCCGCATCCGATGCGCGAATGGAGCGTCCTTTCTTCACGAGATAGCCCCGCGTCAACAGGCCGGTGATGATGTTGGCGCGCGTGGCTTCGGTGCCGATGCCCGTCGTGTCCTTCAGCTTCTGTTTCAGCCGCGGGTCGCTGACAAAGCGCGCAACGCCCTTCATCGACTTGACCAGTTCGCCTTGGGTGTAGGGCTTGGGCGGCATCGTCTTGAGTGCTTTGATCTCGGCTTCGGCCACCTGGCATGTCATGCCTTCGCGCAGCGGGGGGAGTACTTGGCTGCGCGCCGCGGCTTCCCCGTCCTCGTCCACCTGCGGCTCGGCCAGCACCAGGCGCCAACCCTGGGCGACCACCTGCTTTCCGGTGGCCGCCAGCTTCTGCTGGCCGCAGGACAGTTCGGCGACCGTGCGGTCGAACTCGTGGTGAGGGAGGAACTGCGCCAGGTAGTGCGCCCGGATGAGCCGGTACACGGCCAGCTCCTTCTCGCTCATCGCAGAGAGGTTCGCGGGTTCGAGCGTCGGGATGATGCCGTGGTGGGCTGTCACTTTGCCGTCGTTCCAGGCGCGCGAGTGCTGGGAGCGGTCGAGTTGGCCCATGATCGGGCGCAGCGAGGGGTCGGTCTTGAGCAGGCTGTCAAGGACAGTCGGCACTTCCGCGAACATGCTTTCGGGCAGGTAGCCGCAATCCGAACGCGGGTACGTCGTGGCCTTGTGGGTCTCGTACAAGGCCTGCGCGATCTCCAGGGTCTCCTGCACGTCCAGCCCGAGCTGTTTGGAACAAACCTCCTGAAGCGTTCCCAGGTCGAACAGCAGCGGCGGCCCTTCGCGCACGCGCTCGGTCTCGACCGATACCACCTGGGCGCTGCCCGCAGCGCGGATCTGCTGCGCGGCATGCTGGGCGACCGGCTGCTGCAGGCAGCGGCCGGCGTCGTCGGTGCAGCCATCGGGCGGAACCCACTGCGCGCTAAAAGCCTGTCCACCTGCGGACAGGGACACGTCGATGGCCCAGAACGGCAACGACTTGAAGGCCGCGATCTCGCGATCGCGGTCCACGACGAGTTTGAGCGTCGGCGTCTGGACGCGCCCGACCGACAGCACGCCGTCGTAGCCGGCCTGCCGGCCCAGCACGGTGAACAACCGGCTGAGGTTCATGCCCACCAGCCAATCGGCGCGCGAGCGCGCCAGTGCCGAGTAGTACATCGGCAGCGTGTCGGATGAGGGCCGCAGCTTGCCGAGCGCGGTGCGGATCGACGCATCGTTGAGCGCCGACAGCCACAGGCGTTCGATGGGGCCGCGGTAGCCGCAGAGTTCGATGATTTCGCGGGCGATCAGTTCGCCTTCGCGGTCCGCATCGGTGGCGATGACCAGATGGGTCGCCTTCGCCAGAAGCGCCTTGACGACCTTGAATTGCGTGGAGGTCTTCGGTTTGACATCGACCCGCCACTGCTGGGGAATGATGGGCAACTGCTCAAGCGACCAGCGTTTGAGCGCCGCGTCATAGACCTCGGGAGCTGCTGCTTCTACGAGATGGCCGATGCACCAGGTAACAGTGACGCCGGAGCCGCTGAGACAGCCTTCATCGCGCTGCGTCGCGCCGAGGATTCGACCAATGTCTTTGCCCTGGGAGGGCTTCTCGCACAGAAATAGCCGCATGCTGTCCCATCCGAATGAAATTCATCATGGACAGCATGTCGGGCAGCGCTGGGCACGGCAGCAAAGAATATGAATGTGAGCCGACCTTTTTGAACCGGTGTTGGGACCTGGACGCTAAGATCGGCTTGAGAAACTCTAGCGAAGGGTCAGTTGCCACTGCGAGCAAGCCGGTTGTGCAAAAGGAACCAGCACATGTTCAAGGCGAAGGAGCGTCCCAGCCGAGCCATTTGCTCTTGCGGAATGCCGATGGGGCGGTGAGCGCCAGGGCTGAGGAATCCAAAGACCCCGGCCAAGCCTTTCTCCTCTTCGACCGTGATTTCGCCACACTGGCGTAGAAATGCAATCACCGAGCCCCAGCTTGTCGGGTTGTATGTGGCGACACCTGGATGCTGCTGTGCCACGCCAGCGGCGACATCCACAGCCAGGGTTTCGAGAGCGACCCGCGCATTCGTTAAAGCTGCGTTGTAGTCCGGAGGACTGGCACGGAAAGCTTCAGCCGAATCATTGATCTTGTCGATGATGGCCTCATACTGCGGCGGAGCCGATTGACGGAGGGCTCGCACGAGATCATCCTCCATGGGGGCCGCATCGGCGATGGATGGATCGGCTTGCAGCAGTTTCTTGTCGTGGACCATATACCCATCCAGCAACAGGCACTGCGAGAGGTCATGCAAGCGCTCATCGAATACGTGCTTAGGCGAAACATTCTTGCGAAGACTTCCGATCGTTGCAACGATCTCCTGTAGTACGAGCAATAAAGTCCTGTCGTCCTGGTCGCCGATGGTGTGGTTCAGACTCATCTGCAAGTTGGCATGCGACAAGGACAGATGCTGGACGCCGTACTTGGCCAACAGCGTGATTGATACGGCGACTTCCTGTTGCGCCAGAAACTGAGCAAGGGAATACCGGGTCCTGATACTGATCATTTGAGCTACTCAAGGAAGAACCAGCCTTCAGTATGCCGTCAAGGTCGGCAGTTTGATCGGAACGAGCTTCGTCGTGTAGCCGCCGATCGACTGGGCTTCCGTGGACGTTGATAGAGCTATCCCCTGGGGAAATCTTGCGTAAGCAGGAGGGAAGCTAAGAGCTTCGCCCCCCATGTTGGGTCACTTCCTCCGCTTCGCCTCCTTCGGCGCAGCCGGCTCCTGGGCGGCCTGGGGCTTCGACTCCTCCTCCTGCACAGCCTCCTTCGACCTGGGGCTGAGGGTCACGGACTCGATGCGGAACGGCAGAATGCCGACGCTGCGCGCGTTGACCTGCCAGGTCTCGCGCGGCTGATCCTCGTTGTCCGTCCAGGGCTCGCGCTCCATGCGGCCGATGACCAGTACGCGCATGCCCTTCTGGTAGAGGTCCTTCCAGTGCGCGGCGTCGCGGTGCCAGATTTCCACCGGCGCCCAGAAGCCGCCGCGATCCTCGAAGGTGCCATCCTTCTTGGGAATGGGGTTGTCGAAATAGACGTTCAGGCGAAGCAGGCGGCTGGGTTCTTCGTTGCCGTTGGGGAACTCCCGGTACTCGGGGGGTGAACCGATGTTGCCTTCGCCGATGAAGTGTGTGCTCATAGTGCAATCTCCGTGGTGGTTGAAATACCCGCGCCTGGTCGGCGCCGGGCGCGGGGGTACCCGACGCGATCACCGATCGCGCATTGCGGTTGGGATGGACTTGAGCCTGCGTAGGTAGACCTCTTCCGCCTCCGCAGCCTTGCTGGCGCATTCCTGTGCCTGCCTGCCCAAGGTGTGCAACAGGCTGATCTGCATGTTCAGCGTGATGCGCTGCAGCTCGATCGCGTGCAGGTCGGCCAGCAGGTTGACCGGCATGCTGGTGCTCGCCATCAGCTCCTGCCACAGCGCCACGCCCATGGCCGAGCGGTCGTGTCTGCGCCAGCGAAGAAAGGCGGTGCCTGCGCCAGTGGTCTGCTGGGCCAGCTCGATGGGCAACAGGTGGAAGGGGTGCCCGTTCGCCTGGGACAACACCTGCCGCTGCGACAAGGCGATGAATTCGTCGCGCATGGCGAAGCACTGGCTGGCCCAATCCTCCAGAGGCCCCTTACCTTTAAAAGGCTTTAAAAGGCCTTTTAGAGAGGCCGCGTGTTCCAGCCGCATGAAGGCTGCCTGTTCCAGAGCGCGGAAGTAGCGGGTGTCCTGATTCAGATCGCTCATGCCTGCGCGTCCTCGTCTCCGGCGCCTTCAGGTGCTTCGGACTCCGGTGTCCCGGCAACGATGTTCTCGTCGCTGGGGATGCTGGAAGGAGCCGCTGTGGCAGGATCATCGCCACGCTGCTGCAGGCCACGGCGCATGATGGGCGGCGCGAACTTCGAGCGGCGCGTGCCTTCCACGACTTGCTGTGGCAGTTCGCCGAACTTCTCCAGCGCCGCCCGCGCAGCAGCGTTCTTCGAGGCGAAGTCGTCGCGAGTGCAGCCCGAGTATCGGTACTGCTGGGCCAGTGAGAACAGGCTGCGAAGTGCGTGCGCGCCCTCGTTGAGCCAGCGCTCCAGTGTGCTGCGGTCGATGAGGGCGGTGTGGTGCGCGAGGATCAGCTTGCGGGCGATGTCGTCGTAGTCGGCCAGCAAATACACGGCGGCAAAGCCGAGTTGGGCATTGACGAACAGCGGCAGCTTGACGGGCTGCACGTTCAGGTTCTCGCCCAAGCTGAGAGCGGCGGGCACACCGGCCAGTGCCTGGTCCACCTGCTCGCGCAGCGATTGCAGTGTGGTCCTGGTCTGGTCGAGCTTGTCTTCGATGCGCAGCATCCACCAGTCCGAATACGGGTCGTCCTGCTCCGAGCCGCGCTTCATCTTGTTCATCACAGAGATGTAGCCGTTCAGGCCGACGATGCCCGGTCGCCCTTCGGCGGCGGCACGTCCGTGCCAGATGCGGGAAGCGTGGTGGGTATGCAGCGTCAGCGACATCGCGCTGCGCAAGGAGCCGAGATTCAGTTGCAGGGGGTCGTTGGTAGTTGCCATGGTGTCCGCTCGCTGTGGGAAAAGAGCCGTCAGGATCGGCACGCAGCGGAAGGCAGTCAGTCAACAAACCGAAATCAACCAGTCCCCGGTTGTCGTAGCGATGAGCAGTTCGCGAAGCGCCAGGGGATTCGGCTCACTTACATGCAGTTGCATGTCTATCCCCTGGGGATAGCTCCACTGAGCGCTATGAAGGCCTACAAGGCTTGCGTCAAGCGCGGAACCGCACAGAACGAGCCGTGATCTTTTCGCCGTCGGAGCTGAGCTGTATGACCCAGTTGTTCGACGAGTTGATGAAAACGTCGTGAAGCATCTCGCCGAATTTTTCCTTCGAGTAGGACATGTCCGAACCGATATCGGCCAAAGCCCCGGCCAGGTAGTCCGGCAAGCGGATCAACGGATCAAACCTGTGCTTTCCCGTTGGATTCGGAAGCTCGAACATGGTTTTGGGCAAATCGAGTATCAGGAGTCCCTCGGCCGTGTGCTCCAGGTCGGGCAGGCTCGACGACATGAGCATGAAGTAGAGGTAAGCCAGGTCGTAGACCACGGTCTCGTTGTGCTCTATCAATTTATCCCTGTCGGAGATCCAGCGAAGGTAGCCAGCACCCGTGGCCTGCGTCACGAGATAGAACATCGTTGCCGCGAATCCAGATGCCAGATGAATCTGTCGAGACAGCTTGGCATTCACCTGCTTGCGGGCCAGATCCTTCTCAAAGGTTCGGAGCCGCTGCAGGACTTCATCGAAGTAAGCCGGGTCCAAGGATGCGCTGGGAGGCGAGTTTCTCCGGAAGGTCTCGATCAACTCGCAGGCGTCCGGAATAAAGCTGGCCATGTGCTCTACCTTTAGGTAGTCGCGCAAAAGAGCTGCATCTCGGTCAATGACGAAGGACACGCTGAACGTGATCGGCTTCGGGCAGGTCAGATACTGCTTCAGTCCTAGTGGAATCTGCCTGACATTCTTGATGTCATTGGGGGCTGCAGCCGAGAGGTATGCAGAGATGTTGTCCGTAGTGTCGTGATTGGCGATGACCACGAAGGAGAAGACGTCGTTCTTCTTGCCTTCATCTCCGATGCAATAGTCCGAAACGATGGTCCACGGCATCCCGGCGGGATAGCCAGAGAACCACTGCTTCATCAGTTGCTGGATCGTCTTGGACGCCTTGATGAATACCGGCAGCAAATCCACCACGATTTTTCCTCCCCTCTTGATGCTCGCAATACGGATTTGCGACATAGCTATGGGCTGCGTTTCACAGCTTTCAGCCTATTGAAATAGCATTGTTGCAGACGTTGCTGGCCTTCCTTGGCGCTATCCCCTGGGGATAATCTCTGTTCTATGGCTTGCGAAACAACTCGCGCAGTCTGGCAATGTGCTGGCGGGCAACCTCGGGCGGCACTGGTTTACCCGGTGGTGGCGTGGGTGGGGCCGGCGGCCTTGATGGCCCCGCACTGGTTGCGGGCTTCAGCGCCGACGCAGGGTCGGACTTGGCCCATGCATTGAATTCGCCACGAATGGCCCGCTGGATGATGCCGAACAGGTATCCCGCTGGATTGCGAATGCCGTGGTTGGCGCACCGTGCGGCCCATTCGTCCAACACGGCCTGCCTCAGCGAAGCATCGACCTGCTGCAACGCCACCTTGGCACCTGTCTGTTGCTCTGACTTCAGATCCGTGAACCGCTTGGGCCATTGCAGATCGCCCAGCGCGCGCGCCTGCGCGGTAGTACGTACTTCATTCATACGACTACTACGTACTGTACGGGCCTGTTTCGGATTCCGAAGAGAGCCGTCTGGCGCGGGTTTCGACCCTGCTTCGGAATCCGAAGTGGGGTCATCACGATTCCGAAGAAAGCTTGAATCACCATCTTCGGAATCGTGAGTGGCACCCTCCTGTGAATAACTTTCGGGCGCCCCGATGCCCCGGCTGGCAAGGCGTTCGGCCAGGACTTGCAGCCTGGACGGCAGGGTGCGCCCGGCCAGCAAGGGGTCTTCACCAATTTCCCGGAGGGTGTGCAAGCCCACGACCTGCACGGCCTTGGCGGAATGGCCCAGCGCCTGGCTGACGAGCTGCAGGTAGTCCGGGTCGAGCTGCATCGCTTCAAAGGGCGTCAGCGGCTCGTCGTGCAAGACATAGAGGTTGCCGAGGATGCGGCCGGTCTTGGCGTCGCGGCGGCGCCGTACCAGGCTCAGCCAGCGGGTCAGGCGCAGTAGCGTCAGCGCCCGGGCCACGGTTTCATGCGAGGCTTGGCCGGCGCAGGGCATCGAGGCTAGCCAGGGCCGTAACTGCTCATAGGTCGGGAATGCCGTCACGCCGTCGTCGTTGAGCATTAGCCGGAACACCTGCCAGGCGTTGCGCTCCAGCGGCGTCAGCCGGCGATCGAGGAACAGTCGCCGCGGCACGGTCTCATGCCGGTTGCCACTGAAGAGGAACGCATCGCCGGACGCTGCTGGCGTTGCAGGTGACGGCGCAGGTATAGGCATGCGCGTGGGGGTGGGCGTGGGCGGGCTGGGCCTGGGCGCAAGGTCTTTCAGCGCCGCGTCGAACAGGTCCGCGAGTGCGACGGGGCCACGGCGTGGTGCGGTGTCGTCCATGGCCATGGCTCAGGCCAATCCTTGATCGACCCACGAATTGATCGCGGCCCAGACCACCGACAGTGGCAAATCCATGCCTTCGGCAAGATCCATGGTCGCGTCGAGGATTGAGGTCTCATCCTCCAGATCGACGTTTTTGCTGCTGGTGATGGCTTTCCAGCGCCGCCACAGCTCCGTGTCCTGGGTTTCGTCCAGAACGGGATGGCGACCCTTGCGCTTGGGCAGGCCCAGCACCTCACGGCGCAGGGCGACTTCCTGGTGGGTCAGGCCGTAGAAGCGGCTGACCATCTCGGTGCTGGCGCCCAGGCGCAGCATGCGATCGACGGTGGCGATCTCTTTTTCCACATCCTGGGCCTGCGCCAGCAAACGCCGCAGCACCTCACCATTTACCGTGACGGAGCACCACGAGACATTGGCGTTGGCCAGCACGCTCACCATGGCGGGGTGCTTGAGCGCATCCAGTTCGGTCTCGCTGAAGCCCATGGCCTTGCAGCGGCGCAGTTGCCCGTTGCGCAGGTCATAGAGCGCCTGGGCGATCACGGCTTGATTGAGCGGGTGGGGTGCGGACATGCGGGTCTCCTTCGCTCACGTCCCTGGGGCTGCGGCGCCGGATTCCAGATCCAGCAGGCGCCGCGCCAGGCGGAGCAATCGGAACAGCTTGACCAGTGCGGTATCGCTCAGGCGCTGAGCCGGATTGCCCTGGCCATGGAGCAGCGCCGGCAGCTCGGCGGCCAACTGCCCGCCGTCCACACCTGCCTCGGGGAAGACCTCGCCGGCCAGACACGCCAGCAGCGCAAACACCGCGCGGCCCTGCGGCGATGGCGTCCGGTCTTGGGCATGGCATACGAAGCCCACGCCGTCGGTGCGGTCCTCGATGCAGTCGCCCACACCGGCCTCGCCCGCGATCTCGCGCGCGAACTGGGCGATGTGGATGCGCAGACGGTCGGGCGTGTCGAGGCCAGGGTCGATATGCCAGATGTCGGAAATCGGATAGAGCCCGCCCGCCTGGACGGGGATGGACTGCAAGACATTCGCCGAGAAATCAGGCAGCGCATCCCCCAGCTCATCGGCGACCATCCGCTGAATGGACTGGAGCCGCTCGGTCGTTGGCGCCGGCGACACGACGTGCCCTTGCAGTCGATCACCAAATGCCGGGCTTCCTGCAGACGACTCGCCCGAATCCGAATCGTCCTCGCGTGGCTGGACGGCAGTCGCTGGCGCCGCGGTGGATGGCGTCGGTGCGGTTGGGGGACGTGCAATGGTTTCAGGCTCGGGCAGTGCAGGCGGCGCCGATGGCGGGGTGGGATCGCTGACCAGGGCGCGATGGCGACTCTCCGATTCGGTGAGATCGAGGGCCAGTACGTCATAGTCGATGCTCAGCAGTTCGGACATCTGGCCGATCAGCTCATCCTGCACGCGCTGCGGAGCGAACTCGTCGGCCTGCGTGTCGAACTGCGACAGCACCTCCTGAAAGAAGTCGTCGAAGTCCTGTACCAGGGTGCGGCCCTTGGCGTAGCGCTCCCAGGCGAACATGCAGGCTTTGCGCGTGACCGACAGGCGCTCCACCTGGTGGCGGCCGAGGCCCCCATAGAGCAAGGTGGGGATCGCGGGCAGTAGGTAGCGCACCGCGTCATTCATGCGGCTGATGTGCGACTGCTGAACGGGGAAGCCATCGGCCGCGAGGCGGCGGGCCAGTTCGGACTGGCTCAAGGCGGTGCTGCTTTCCTGCTCGTAGAACTCGCGCGCCTTCTCGACGCCGAGGGCGCGCTCGATGAAGGTGAGGCCGCCGCGCAGTTCGTTCTCGGCCAGGTGGCCGGTCAGCATGACCACTTCACCGCGGCGGGGCCACGGCCGGAACAGGCACGCTATGCGAAAGAACTGCTCGTCCTTGGTCTCCGACCACAGTTCGCGCAGGATCGCTAGCCGCGTGTTGCCGCCGTTGCGGATGATGTAGTAGTCCTCGCCGGGACGGCGGGTGATGGCCGGTGCCGCATCCAGGCCACGTTCGCGGATGGATGCCTTGATCTCGTCGTAAGCCGGGTTGCGCTTCTTGCGTGGGTCGTGGTCGTAGGGGCGCAGCTGGTCCAGCGTCACGACCATCGGTGTGTCGGCGATTGGATCGCTCAAGGCAGTGGCAGTGGGGCCGCTGCGCTCGAACCCGGCAGCGAGCAGCTTGCCGGCCATGTCCTGGGAGGTCATGTCAGCCATGGCGGCCTCCGCAGGCGTTGGATGCCATGGCTTCGCGTTCTGCACGGCGGATTTGGGCACGGGCGTTCAGCGCCGCCCGGTGGTCGCTGGCTGTCGAGCTGGTGTAAATCGCAGCGCAGCCGGCCTTGGTGAATTTGAGGTGTCCGCCCGGCGTACGCTTGACGTGCCAGCCTTCGCCCACGGCGAACTCGATCAGGGCGCGCAGCCGCTTGTGGCCCCGGGCCAGTTCATGTGCGTTCGCCATGGGGCCTCCCAGTATCAAGAGGGAGTGGCCCAATTGGGTGGGGCGGACGGCCCGACACCGCGGCAAATCGGTGGTGCCACTGCGGGAACAGTTCGCCCGCGAGGCCGCGCATGGTGTCGAGCGCGGCAGAGGCGACTCTGCCCGGCGGCTGGCGGTGTTCGACCCGATGCACCGGCATGCCGCGCGTCGCGGCGCGCGGGTAGGCCTCGATGGCCGGCACGTCGGTGGCCAGCACGCGGATGCCGGCGTGGTCCTGGAACAGATCGCGCAGGGCTTGCTGGATCAGCCGGGCGTTCGCGGACACTGGATGGACACGGTTGATGAGCAGGTGCAGCGGCGGCGGCTCGATGCCCAGGTGCCGGTACGGCGCAATGTCTTCGAGTAACTGCATGGTGCCGCGCCGAAGCTCTCGGGCCGCAAGGATCTCAGGCGTCACGGGCGACAGCGCGAGGCCGGAAGCCAGCACCGCCATCTCCAGCAGCACCGAGCGCGCGCCCTGGGTGTCGATCAGCACCAGGTCATAGAGCGGAGCCAGCACCGGCAGCAGATGCCGCAGCCGCAGGCGTCCATCCGGTGCGTGTAGCAGCATGGTGTTCAACTCGCCCCGGTGGTCGTTGGAGATCACCAGGTCTAGGCCCGCCACGATGGTGCGGGACACGAGCTGGCCGAGGTCGCGCTCGTTGAAGGCCAGCAACTCGTAGATGCCACCAGGCGCGCGGTGGGTCAGCTCGTAGTACGAGGACAAGGTGGGCTGCACGTCGAGATCGAGCAGCAACACGCGCAGCCCCGCGTCCGCGGCGAGCCCGCCCAGGTTGGCGGCCGTGGTCGTCTTGCCGACGCCGCCTTTCGTTGAAATGATGGATACGACCTGCATGGCGCTCTCCGTGTGAGGATGGGAAATCCGCGCGAGAACGGATCAGGTCCGGCTGTTGACGCGCTCGGCGATCCACTGGTCGATCTCGATAGAGTCCCAGCCCACGGCGCGCACGCCCAGGCGAAGCGCCTGCGGGAACTGGCGCTTTTTCATCAGGTTGTAGATGTGGGCGCGCTTGAAGCCGGACTTCGCTTCGACTTCATCCAGGCGCAGAATGCGACGCTCGCTCGGCGGCAGTACGGGGGATTGCGACATGGCGGTCACTCCTGAACGCTCAGTGGCGTTTGTTGGCGTGATCTCTATTCAATAGACATGGATGCCAAAAGACATTGCATATGCAATCTCCTGGATTGCACATACAAGCTGGAAGATTTCACTCGGATGCGCTACGGACGTTCTTCCTAGCGTTGGCGAACTTGCCATTCAAGGTTCGCTCCGTGATGCCCACGGCGCCACCGCAGTTGGCAAGCATTGCAGAGACGATGGCCTCCTGCGTTCTGAATCTGGAGTAAGGCACACCCGCAGGAGACTGGCCGAGCATCAGCGCCAGCATCGCGCCGATGATGTTCAGGTACGTGGTCTCTGCCCGGTGGCTGATTGCGCGCTGATTGGAAGCCAGCAGCACGGTTGATTGCTTCAGCAGGGTTTCGTGCTGCTCTCGCAGTTCGTGCATCTGATGCTGGGTATGGTCCAACGCTGCTTTGAGAGCCATTCGCTCCAAGAGGAGCGCCTCTCCTGTTTGTATGGAGATGAACGGGTGGGCCATGCGCTCGCCACGGCTGAAGAGAAAGGCGGGGCGATGCTCAGGATAGTGGGCGCGCATCCAGCGCTTGAGATCGACATGGCGGATGGTCAGGTCCGGCGAACTCACCAGCGCTGGGTCGTTGAGCGTGATCCCGTTCTTGCCGTAAGGAAGCTCAGCGTGGAGGATGCCGTCGTAGATGCGTTCCGAATACAGCCGACACTCATTCCATCGCGGGCAGTCCAGTGTCTGTGGCAGGCGCAGCGGCGATGTGATCGATGCGAGGATCATCGTCTTGAACCGCAACAGCCCGGCCCACCGTATGGCAGCTTCGATGGGGCGATAGAACACCTTTGATAATGGAGGTTCCTTGTGCATGGTCTCGTCTCCTTTCGGAAGCGCTACATCACCGGCTCCTTTTCTGCCCCATCAAGGGCTATTGTATTGATTGGCCTGTGGCGCATGCCTGAGACGACTCTCAGGAACATGGGGGAGGCGATCATGGCGTTCGCCACAGGTGGTCCTCTCTTGTCTGTTGTGCAAGAATTGACCGGTTGCCGGCGCATCGAGCCACGAGGAAGAAGCCCGCTCGATTGGCGCTCACGGTGCCAGCGTCACGGGGGCGGGCAAGCCCATCAAGACTGATTCGATATGGTCTGATATCCAGGCGGTTTCAGAAGACGCATGGTCCAGCTTTTTACGGATCAACGTCGATCTGAATGGAGAAGAAGCGGCACACGTCATGCTTGTTTCGACATCCTGATATATCGATAAAGCATTACCGCGCCGGCCGTCATTCGTCGCTGTTCCCTGCTTCTTATTCTTCGAATGTGGAGCGCACGGCCTGCACAACATGTTCTGCCCGTTGGGCCGCGCTAAGCTGAGAGTAGGTCTTTCTCAGCTTGCCCGATACCTGCTAGCCGTTTTCCTTGATAGAGTCGATGATGCGGTTCGCATCCTCAGCCTATGCCTGCAAGTAGGCGTCTAGCAGATCGGCAGTGACGTGAGGCAGGAGCGCTTCGACGGGAGAAAGTTTGTAGGTATAGGAGACGGGAGCTGGGCCATGCAGAGCGAACCCTGAAGCACGCATTCCTGCCCAGAACAAAGCGAGGTTCTTGTCCCCTGTACACAGCATGATCTGCTCTTGCGGAAATAGAGCAAAGAAATTGATCAGCAGCTCCAGCGCCCTCAGATCGGCCAGCGCGTTGTAGGCGTCCTGTTCGGAATACTGTGCGGAAGGCTTGACCAGACGCTTGGCGGGGCCTGCGCCGTTTTCAACGCAGACAATGCTCAGGGCAGCAAGCACCGCCAGCGTATTTCGCTGCAAGCCGCAGCGCTGGGCAGCTTCAAGAACCTGGTTCCACATCTCGGGGCGTCGGGCTGCGCTGATGGGCGACTGCAGTGCAGGGGCCACCTGACACAAGAATTGGACTTTGCGCTCCATGCTCTCGCGCATTTCCTCCAGGAGTCCGGTCAAGCCAGCGACTGCCGAGTCGGGGGTGAGTTGGGCTTGCGGAAGCGCCGAGCGGATTTTTCTGCAGGCTTCAGCCCATTGGTCCTCGACCTCTTGCGGCGTGGGAATCTGCCGCTTGTTGCCTTCCAGAGCGAACAGGCCGGGATTGATCCGCACGGGCTTGTCTTGGAAGAGGTCGAGAAAATCGTCCCCGCCGCGGACCTTCCGTCCATCTTTGTAGCGTGACGCAAGCTCGCTGATGGTGCAGCGATCGGGCATGACAAGCATGTTCGACCGCAAAGCCAGGCCGGATGGCAGCCAGCCGCCGCGAACGAGGCCGATGGCCTTGTTCGAGTATTGGCTCTCCAGCGTTGTGCGAAGATTTGCGGCTGCCTCTACCGACAGTTCCGGAATGCTGCTCTCGACGATGCGTGCATGGGACCAGTTCAGTGGAATGTTGACAGGGCCATTGAGCTTCATCCCGTCAAGGTCCGAGTACCGCAGCGGCTGTAGATCCACGCCGTCAAATGAGGCCGTTCGGCCCGTGGGCACGCCTTCAGCGTCTTGCTCTTTGAAGATCCAGACCCCTGCTGTCTGGGGTACTTGCTGATTGGTCATAGTCACTGCTCGATCAAGGGGGGGGAAGTCCTGGAGCCTGCAGGCCGACTGAACTCTGCGTAGAGGGCTTCTGCCAGCTCCTAGCCATCAATGAAGCCAGCCTCTTCGGATGTCAGGCAGATCGCCAAGACTTTGATACCTCCATTGTCCAGGTGCTGCTGGATGCCTGCGTGGTGATATCCATGGTGTAGCCGGGCCGAGTCCGCCATGTTGTACGCACGGAGCGACGGGTAGCTGCTCCTGGACCTTGATGGAAGTCTTTGGACGAACTTTGTTGTCGAGGGCAAAAAACAAGGCTATAATCAAGTTCTTCGCTGCTCACCACAGGGAAGGAAGTGATTGGGAAACAACGACTTAGCGCTCAGGTGTTTGTCTGTTTTCCGACTCCATACGCCGGACCGGCTTACCCGAAGGCCTATCGGCCCACTGCAGTACCTGGGCCCATCTACCTCGCAACAGCGCGCTTGCGAATCTGATCCTCCCCACACGCGGCGACCCATTGCCGCGAGCCTTGATTTCAGCCGCCTCCCGGCGGGATGTCTGCGGATTCCCGTCTGGATCGGGCCCGAAGGAAACCTTGTGTGGGGAAGACCATCATGCATTCCGTTCTCAGAATCGCCGCATCTCTTTTGTTCGGTGTCGCCGCTAGCGCCGCCTTCGCGGGTCCCAACTGGGACGCCATCAACAGTGCACGCGCGGCTGCAAAGCATTCTGCCGCCGTTTCCGGCACCGCGTCGAGCAAAGAGGCGATGCAGAAGCAGTGCGCTGAAATGATGAAATCGACGGATGCCCGTCCGATGGACGGCGTCAGCCCGAAGGGCGCTCCCGAGGCGAAATGAGCGCGTGCGCTTCGGCCTGATGGCCGGGCCGCCCATATCGACGCCACCGGCTCCTGGAGTTAAGCCGCTTGATCTTGCGGCACATGGCATCGGCGGCGAACAGCTTCAAGCTCAATCGAATATGGAGATCGACATGAAGACGAGATCACACGTGGCCGCAACGCTTGTGCTTGCCCTACTTGGGGCCGGTGGCTGGAGCGTGGCAGCCAGCCCTAGCCGTGGCGCCGACGGCACCAAATCGGGGTCACCAGACCCCATGCATTCCATGATGATGAGCCACATGATGGACAGCGGCATGATGGGCGGTTGTCCGATGATGGGGCAACTGCCGCCCGGCAACGAGAAGCTCTCGATGCAGATGCACGGCGAGATGATGCAGGCGATGGGAGAAATTCTGCGCAAGTACGCGGACAATATCCAGACACCCTCGTCGAAATGACGGTGGCCGGCCGTATCGAGAACCACCGAGTACCACAGGAGTACCGCTATGAAATGCAATACGAGAACCATGGCCGCTGTGGGCGCTGCCCTGGTGGCGATCCTGGCGATCGCCTATACCGTTTTCCCGTCAGTTCGTGCCTTCGTGCTGGGCATTGGCCCCTACCTGTTGATTCTGGTCTGCCCGCTATCGATGTGGCTGATGATGAAAGGCATGCAAGGTCAAGACGACCAGCGGCGTTCGACAACCGACGACACGCCTGAGCGGAAGCAGCCGTTTCGGATCGAAAAGTGAATCGTGGCGCGGTGCAGGCACGTATCACAGATGCGAGCACCGCCACGAGCACGCCAAGGACAGGAGGTGGCGTGATGGGCGAACTATCGACATGGAAGGTGGTCTGGATCGTCCTGGCCGTCGTCGGCGCCATCGCGATCCTCGGGGGATTGGGCATGCTGGCGATGCACCGTTGCATGACAGGCAGTTGGACGTGCTGCCAACAGACTAGCCATACCGTTGGTTGGGTTGGGCCGACTGCGTTGGAAGCTGGAAGCTCACAGGACTCGAGGACACGCGACGTTCAGCACGCGTGATAGCGCCGCTGATGGCTTCCTGGACGTGCAGGACTTGAAGACATCGAGAGCGTAACGAAAACTGGCGCAGCAGCCGGGGTATCAAGGAGACGGTCATGAGCATCAAATGGGTGATTGCCATTGTTCCCACCGAACTGCTGGAGCAGCTAGAAAGGAAGCTTGCGACCGTCCACGCCCCGGACCTGACGATCACAAGGGTCAAGGGGTATGGCGAGTACAAGAATTTCTTTTCCAGCGACCTGACCAGCGTGCATACCAAGGTTGAAATTTTCGCGGACGAGGCCGACGTCGAGGCCATCACCAACGCCATCGTCGAGGTCGGAAAGTCGACGGTGCCGGGTGCCGGGATCGTGGCGGCTGTTCCCGTCGAGAAGCTCTTGCACCTTCACATCGAGTCCAAGTGATGTGACAGGCAGTACTCACGTGCGCAGCCCCCAGCCTGCGGTACTCCACCACACGTCCAGGCACGTTCACCATTGCAAAACGTTTATACCAAGATGACATTTCTGTCATCTTTGGTTGCGGCGATGCTTTCCGGTCTACGCTGGTGCCGAAATCTGGAGCCTCCGGACAACCGGTGGCTCCAACCGTTCGAATCGCACTCAGGGCGCCATGCCGAACTATCGTGTCAGCTTTCAAGAACCATCAAATCATGCACGGTCCCCGCTCGTTGGCGTGGCGGACAAGTGCACTTGCGACGTTGGGAACGATGGCAGCAGTAGTCGTCCAATCGGTCTTTGCGGGCTCAGGACAGATCGCAGCGACCCCAAGTCTCACCTGGGCTCTCATCTGGGCGCTGATCCTGCCGCTGATTGTGGGTATGTGCACCCATCGTCTGGTCTCGCGCAGCCTGTCGCCAATGCGGTGCCTCGCAGCCAAGGGCGATCAGACAGCCTTTGGGATTGTTCATCTTTCGCTGTCGGGAAGCATACCGACCGAAGTTCAACCGTTGGTCGATGCCTTGCGCGACGTTTCGTCGAAGCACGAAGAGACCGTGGCGGCTGTGCGCTCGATTTACACCGATCTCAATCACGACTTGCGCACTCCGCTGCATACTCTCGCCTTGCAAACAGAAGTGACATTGATTGCCCCTCGCAGCGCCGAAGAATATGAGGCCTTGTTGCGCTCGAACCTGGAGGAGTTTGCGCGGCTAGCGACTGCTACCGACAGGACGCTGCAGGCGCTACGCGAGCTCGCGCTGCGGCGCCATGAATCGTGACGATGCGACTCGCGCGCACGGACACCGGAGCCAAGCGCCGCTCGGCGCTCTACATGACAAGATTGTAATAAGGTCGTCATGAGCGTGCGGGTGCCGTCTCCGTAGACTGCTCACACGGTCAACCACGGTGGTTGACCACTGACACGGAGAACAAAGCCATGAAGACCACGTCCAAGATTGCAGTTGCCGGCATCCTGCTGTTTGCTTCGACGATGCCTTCGTTTGCGGCCGGCATCGGCACCCAGGTGAACTCGGTTCTCGAGAACGCTCGCGCCCAGGGCCCGCGCGACCCGTACACCGATGGTGGCCGTGCGCAGTCGCGTGATCCGTACACCGACGGCCAGAGTGTCACGCAGCGGGACGTCTATACCGGCGGCGCGAACGTTGCACAACGCGACGTCTACACCAACGGGCTGTAACTCAGTCATTGGAATTGACGATCGCTGATGCTTTCAAAGGCCGGCGACTCGCCAATCGCAGCGGGTCCCGCAGGGCAGCCCCTGGTCCTCCATACTGAAGCGCTACAAAACTACGGATGTAAACGCATGAGTCTGCTCAAGCGATTGTTCGGCGGTCACCACGGTGGCCACCGCCCGAACGGCGGTCACCACGGCAGACGCCATGGTGACGCTCACGACCGCGCCCAGGCGGGGATCCCCTCGAATCCTTGGCCCACCACTTGTCTCGGGTGTGGCTCGATTGCATCTCAGCGCGCCCAGTTTTGTCCGCAGTGCGGCAAGTCACTGGCTGGGGTGGTGTGCGGCCAATGCGGGAGCGCGGCCCAGCCGGGCGCAAAATTTTGTGCCGAATGCGGCACCGCGCTGTAGCGCCGACCTCGTCGTGCACTGCGCGGCTCTCTCCGACAAGCAGGCCTTTTGGTCTCGGTCGTAGCCGCCGGATTCGCTCCCGGATGCAGTCTTGTGTTGGGCGCGCGCGCCGCTAGACCTCGCCCTGTCATCATCCGTATCCCGCTCTTCGAGTAAACTGACGCGCAAATTCGTAAAGCGGTGCCATTTGCGCGCGCCAGCCAACACTTCTTCAGCCATTCATGCGGCGGTTCTGCTTGATCCTGCTTTTGTTGATCCTGCCATTCCAGTTCAACTGGGCGGTAGCGGCCGCCTATTGCCAGCATGAAGAGGCCAGCCAATCCAAGTGGCATTTCGGCCACCACGAGCACCACCATCAATCCAGCACAAAAGCGGGGCATGACAAGAAGGCCGTGATCGATACGGACTGCGGCGTATGTCATCTGGTCTCCGCTGCGATGGCCTGCGGTCAGCCGCTTCGCCTCGACACGGTCGATCGCGCCCAGACGCCGCCCGTTTCACATGCGTTGAAACTGACCTCATCTAGCACCCGCGCACCGGATCGCCCCCAGTGGCGCCGTCTCACATAGACGGCGAGACCCACTGAGCCTGCGTCTCGCCGAATTCCCACGGTTTGTATCCTGGTGCAATTCGATGCGACGACTATTTTTGCCGCTTGGGCTAGCGGCTGTTGTGATCAGCCCATCTTTTGCTGCGAATTCCAACGCGGCACCCCTTGTTTCTTCCGGCACAGTACTGGAGGCTCCTGGTCCTTTGACGCTTGAGCGCGCCATGGAATTGGCGAGTGCAGGTAACTTCACGCTTTCTGCTGCGCAGAAAGAAGTCGATGCCAATGAAGGTGCGGTCATGCAGGCACGCACCATTCCCAACCCCGAAGTGGCCGCGACCATGGAGGACACGCGCTCGGAGTCGCGCACGACGACCGGACAGCTCAATATTCCTGTGGAGCTGGGCGGCAAGCGTTCGGCGCGTATCGTCGCGGCCGAAAAAGGCCGGGAACTCGCGCAAGCGCAACTGGCGACAACGCGGGCCGAACTGCGATCCAACGTGATTCGCGGCTTCTTTGAAGTGCTGGTTGCCCAGGAACGGGTCAAGCTCGCGCAGGCCTCGGCGGACTTGGCCGCCAAGGGCGCGCAGGCAGCAACGCGCAGAGTGGCAGCGGGCAAGATCTCGCCGGTCGAAGAAACCAAGGCAAAGGTCGAGCAAGCCAACGCCGAACTCGAACTCGACAACGCCAACGCCGAACTGCGTTCCGCACGGGCCTCGCTTGCAGCGCTCTGGGGCAACGCCACGCCGCAGTTCTCCGCGGCGCAGGGTAGCCTCGACGCGCTGCCGTCACGGCCCGGTCTCACGGAGCTGCTGACCGAGCTCGACCACTCGCCGCTCGTATTGGCCGACCAGGTCGAGCTGGATCGCCGGCAAGCCCTGGTGGGCGTGGAGCGCAGCCGCCAATACCCCGATGTGACCGTCAGCGTGGGGGCCAAGCGCGACAACAGCGCGAATCGCAATATGGCGGTATTGGGCGTATCGATTCCGCTGCCCTTGTTCGATCGCAATCAAGGCAACCTGTACGAGGCCATCCGGCGTGCCGACAAGGCGCAGGACGAGGTGCTGGCTAATCGCATCCGGCTGGCAAATGAGATGCAGCAAGCGTCGAACGAGTTGACGGTCTCTCGTCGCTCCGCGCAGACGCTCAAAGAGACGATCCTGCCGGCCGCCGAGCAAGCCTATAGCGCAGCGGCACGGGGCTTCGAAGCCGGGAAGTTCAATTTTCTGGATGTGCTGGACGCACAAAGAACGTTGTTCCAAGCACGTATCCGTTATCTCGACGTGTTGGCGAAGGTCTATCAATCCGTGACGACCATCGACCGCCTGTTAGGCCGCTAACTCAGAATCCGAACCATGTCTATCACGAATAAGCAGAAGACTGCGATCGCAGCTCTAGTGGCTGCTGGCCTGATCGCCACCGGCACCGTTCTATTGTTGGGGCCCTCGACAGAGGGCAATGAGTCCGCTCGCGAGGCGGCCGAACACGCAGAGTCCGCCGGTCACCAGGACCGCGAACACCACGGCGAGCCGTCGAAGGACAAGCATGAAGACACGGCAGCACATGGCGACCAGGAGCACCATGACGCGCCGAAGAAGGGTCCACACGGCGGCAATGTCTACGCTGCTGGCAACGCTACCGTCGAGTTCGGCATGGCCGAGGACGGTGGGGAGCCCAAGCTAAGGCTGTGGGTCGTCCGAGACGGTAAGCCTTTGGTTGCCAATATCTCGGCCACTGGTGCCATCAAGCGAGCGGCGGGCGAATCGACGCCGATCAACTTCATGGCTGGGAAGGACAGTCTGGAGAGCGAGGCCGCTATTGCCGAGCCCCACGTGTTTGACGCGACCGCGTCCGTCACGTTGCCGGGCGTTCAGAAACCGATGACGGTCGCCTTCTCCAAGGAGGAGGGCAAGATCGAATTGACCGTCGACCAGGTCGCCAAAGCCGGCGTGGGTGTGGAAGTCGCAGGCGCTGCAGCCGTCCAGTCGGGCGTGCAATTCCCGGGAGAAATCCGCTTCAATGAAGACCGTACGGCGCATGTGGTACCGCGCCTTGCGGGGGTTGTCGAGCGTGTCCCCGCCAATATAGGCGAGCAGGTCAAGAGCGGACAGGTGCTGGCGGTCATTGCGAGCACTGCACTGTCCGAGCAACGCAGCGAGCTGCTTGCCGCCCAGAAGCGCTTGAACCTGGCTCAGACGACCTACGCGCGCGAGAAGCGCCTGTGGGAAGAGAAGATCTCCGCTGAGCAGGACTACCTGCAGGCCCAGACTGCACTGCAAGAGGCGCAAATCGCCGTGCAGAACGCGCAGCAAAAGCTGGTTGCGATCGGGGCCGCACCGGCCACGACGGCCCTGAACCGATTCGAGCTGCGTGCACCATTCGACGGCATGGTGGTGGAGAAGCATCTGGCAATCGGCGAAGCCGTCAAGGAGGATGCGAACGTCTTCACGATTTCTGACCTGTCCTCCGTGTGGGCCGAGTTCGTGATGGCGGCCAAGGATCTGGGCAATGTTCGCGTCGGTCAGCAAGTCACGATCAGTTCGACTGCCTTCGACAGCAAGGCGACCGGCACGGTGTCCTATGTGGGCTCTCTGCTTGGTGAGCAGACGCGCACGGCAAAGGCGCGCGTCACGCTGGCGAACCCCGACATTGCTTGGCGCCCAGGCCTGTTCGTGACGGTGCAGGTTTTAGGGCCAGCCGTTCAAGTCCCTGTTGCAGTCAGGGCGGATGCGATCCAGGAGGTCAATGGCAAGCCGGCAGTGTTCGTTGCGGTGCCGGGCGGTTTCGTCGCCCAGCCGGTCAAGACCGGGCGCTCCACTGGCAAGGTGGTGGAGATCACGGAAGGCCTGAGCGCCGGCGCGCGCTATGCCACCGCGAACAGCTTCGTCCTCAAAGCCGAACTCGGCAAGGCTAGCGCCGAGCATGAGCACTGACACGGAGACGGGCATGTTCGAACGCATCATCCGGTTTGCCATTGAGCAACGTTGGCTCGTCATCCTCGCCGTGCTCGGGATGGCGGCGCTCGGCGTCTACAACTACGGGAAGCTTCCCATCGACGCGGTGCCTGACATCACCAACGTCCAGGTGCAGATCAATACCGCGGCGCCCGGGTATTCTCCGCTGGAGACCGAGCAGCGGATTACCTACCCCATCGAGACCGTGATGGCCGGCTTGCCGGGGCTCGAGCAAACGCGCTCGCTGTCCCGGTACGGCCTGTCCCAGGTGACAGTGATCTTCAAGGACGGCACGGACATCTACTTCGCCCGCCAACTGGTGAACCAGCGGATCCAGGAGGCCAAGGAACGGCTGCCCGGCGGGGTCACGCCCGCCATGGGTCCAATCTCCACGGGGCTGGGGGAAATCTACCTGTGGACCGTCGAAGCGGAAGACGGCGCTCGCAAGCCCGACGGTGCAGCCTACACGCCCACCGACCTGCGGGAAATTCAGGATTGGGTGGTCAAGCCGCAACTGCGCAACGTGACCGGTGTGACCGAAATCAATTCGATTGGCGGCTACGCCAAGGAGTACTTGGTTGCGCCCAGCCTGGAACGGCTGGCTTCCTACGGGCTGACGCTCACGGATCTGGTGAGCGCACTCGACAAGAACAACAGCAATGTCGGCGCCGGCTACATCGAGCGCCGCGGCGAGCAGTACCTCGTACGCGCCCCTGGACAGGTCAAATCGCTCGACGATATACGCGACGTCATCGTGGGCACGGCGCAAGGGCAGCCCATTCGCATCCGCGACGTCGCCGATGTTGACATCGGACGGGAGCTGCGCACCGGTGCCGCCACGGAGAACGGCAAGGAGGTCGTGCTGGGTACAGTGTTCATGCTGATCGGCGAGAACAGTCGGGCGGTATCCCAGGCCGTCGACAAGAAAATGGCGGAGATCAATCGTACGCTGCCCGCCGGCGTCAAGGCGGTGACTGTGTACGATCGGACCGTGCTGGTCGACAAGGCGATCGCGACGGTCAAGAAGAATCTGCTCGAAGGCGCGATCCTCGTTATCGCCATTCTTTTTCTGTTCCTGGGCAACATCCGCGCCGCTGTCATCACGGCGATGGTTATCCCGCTGGCGATGCTGTTCACGTTCACCGGCATGGTCAGCTACAAGATCAGTGCGAACCTGATGAGTCTGGGGGCGCTGGATTTCGGCATCATCATCGATGGTGCCGTGGTGATCGTCGAGAACTGCGTGCGTCGCCTGGCGCACGCCCAGGAGCACCACAAGCGAGAGCTGACCCGCAGCGAGCGCTTCCACGAGGTGTTCGCAGCAGCGCGGGAAGCGCGGCGACCGCTGCTCTTCGGCCAGTTCATCATCATGATCGTGTACCTGCCGATCTTTGCCCTGACTGGCGTGGAGGGCAAGATGTTCCACCCCATGGCGTTCACGGTGGTATTGGCGTTGCTTGCAGCCATGGTGTTGTCCATGACGTTCGTGCCGGCTGCGGTCGCCCTGTTCATCGGGCGCAAGGTGGCGGAGAAGGAAAACCGGCTGATGGAGTGGGCCAGGCATCGCTATCAGCCGATGCTCGACGCGTCATTGGCCAACACGCCCATCGTGCTGACTTTTGCGTGCATTGCGATCGTCTTCTGCCTGGCCGTGGCATCCCGGTTAGGAAGCGAGTTCGTGCCGAATCTGAACGAAGGCGACATCGCTATCCAATCACTGCGCATCCCCGGAACGAGCCTGTCTCAATCGCTGGAGATGCAAAAGCAAGTCGAGTCGACGCTCAAGGCCAAGTTCCCCGAGATCGAGCGCATCTTCGCCCGTACCGGGACGGCGGAAATCGCCTCCGACCCGATGCCGCCCAACATCTCGGACGGCTACATCATGCTCAAACCGCAGGCGCAGTGGCCCAAGCCAAAGAAGACAAAAGAGGAGCTGCTCAGTGCGATTCAGGCGGAAGCTGAGAGGATTCCCGGCAACAACTACGAGTTCTCGCAGCCGATCCAGCTGCGTTTCAACGAGTTGATCTCCGGCGTTCGCTCCGATGTGGCGATTAAGATTTTCGGCGACGACAACGATGTGCTCAATGAAACCGCCGGCAAGGTTGCGGCGGTATTGCAAGGCATACAGGGCGCTACGGAAGTCAAGATCGAACAGACCACGGGGCTTCCCATGCTGTCGGTCAACATCGATCGTCAAAAGGCGGCCCGGTATGGATTGAACATGAGCGATGTGCAGGATGCGGTTGCGATTGCGATCGGCGGGAAGGAGGCAGGCACATTCTTCCAGGGCGACCGACGGTTCGACATTCTGGTGCGCCTGCCCGATACCGTGCGGGGTGACTTGGAGGCGTTGCGTCGCTTGCCGGTGCCACTACCAAAAAGCGCTGCTGGCGAGTCGAAGACGACCTACATCCCCTTGAGTGAAGTGGCCTCGCTCGACTTGGCCCCCGGGCCAAATCAGGTGTCGCGCGAGAATGGCAAGCGCCGCATCGTCATCAGCGCCAATGTGCGAGGCCGGGACATTGGGTCGTTCGTTCCGGAGGCCGAGGCCGCAATTGAGCGGCAAGTCAAGATTCCCACGGGGTACTGGATAACCTGGGGCGGTACGTTCGAGCAATTGCAGTCCGCAACGACGCGGCTGCAGATCGTCGTGCCGGTTGCGTTGCTGCTCGTGTTCGTCCTACTCTTTGGGATGTTCAACAGCGTGAAAGACGGGCTTCTCGTGTTCACCGGCATTCCGTTTGCGTTGACCGGCGGTATTCTCGCGTTGTGGTTGCGAGGCATACCGCTCTCCATTTCGGCAGCGGTCGGCTTTATCGCGCTCTCCGGTGTCGCGGTGCTCAACGGTCTGGTGTTGCTGTCGTTCATCCGATCGTTGCGCGAAGAAGGCCAATCGCTTGATACCGCGATCCGCACCGGGGCCCTCACGCGCTTGCGGCCCGTGTTGATGACAGCGCTGGTCGCCTCGCTTGGCTTCGTCCCGATGGCCATTGCGACTGGAACGGGAGCCGAGGTGCAACGACCGCTGGCCACCGTGGTCATTGGGGGGATTCTGTCTTCGACGGCACTGACCCTGCTGGTATTACCGGTCCTCTATCGCCTGGCGCACCGCAAGGACGAAGCCGAGGACATGGAGCGGACGGGCGAGATGGCACCGCGGTCCGCCTGACGGAGATGGAGTTGACGGCGCGGACCCCGATGGTCCGCGCCGCTTACGCAAGGAGCTTTCGCCATGGGCGCAGGACATGACCACAGCCATGCAACCGGGAACGAGCGTGCATTGAAAATCGCGCTCGCGCTGACCAGCACGTTTCTGCTCGCCGAGTTGATCGGCGGCATTTTGACCAAGAGCTTGGCGCTGATCTCCGATGCCGCGCATATGTTCACGGATGCCGCGGCACTGGCCATTGCGCTCGCAGCGATCCAGATCGGCAAGCGGCCGGCAGACAAGCAGCGGACGTTCGGGTACTACCGTTTTGAGATTCTGGCGGCGGCCTTCAATGCGCTGTTGCTGTTTGGGGTAGCGCTGTACATCCTCTACGAGGCATATCAGCGCTTGCGCGCGCCTGCCGAAGTGCAATCGTTGGGCATGCTGGGGATCGCCACCATCGGCCTCGTCGTCAACATCGTCAGCATGCGAGTTCTCGCAGGCGGCCGAGAACAGAGCCTCAACATCAAGGGGGCCTACCTGGAGGTCTGGAGCGATCTGCTGGGCTCGATCGGCGTCATTTTTGCGGCGATCGTTATCCGGTTCACCGGTTGGACCTGGGTCGATTCGGCTATCGCCGTGCTGATTGGGCTGTGGGTGCTGCCTCGCACCTGGATCCTGCTCAAATCCAGCATCAACATTCTGCTTGAAGGCGTGCCAGAGGATATCGACTTACCATCCGTGGAGCAGGCGCTGTTGACAATTCCCGGCGTTCGCAGCATGCACGACCTGCATGTGTGGTCCTTGACGAGCGGCAAGACCAGCTTGACGGTGCACTTGGTCAACGAACCCGCCGTCAATCCCGAACGCGACATTCTGCCGGTCGCCCGAGACCGGCTTGCCGAACGCTTCGGCATCACGCATATCACCATCCAGTTCGAACTGCGGCCGTGCGCGCAGGCGGATGCCGTGACGCATTTCCGGCCCAGCGAGCCTATTGCTGCTGCGACGAGCGGCCAACCCGACGAACGCCACGGTCATCAAGGACACTCTCATTGAAAATACTGGTCATCGAGGACGAGGCTCGAACCGCGGAATACCTGCTCAAGGGCCTGACTGAATCCGGATTTGTTGTCGATATTGCCGCAAACGGCATGGACGGGGCGCATCTCGCCAGCGAGGTGCGGTACGACCTGATCCTGCTGGATGTCATGCTGCCGGGTGCAGACGGCTGGAGCGTGATCAAGATGATCCGGCAGAAGAGTGATGTCCCGGTTCTGTTTCTGACGGCGCGGGATGACGTGGCCGATCGGGTACGTGGTTTCGAACTCGGCGCCGACGACTACTTGGTGAAGCCGTTCGCGTTTGCCGAACTGCTCGCCAGAATTCGCCGCTGCCTGCGGCAAAGCAGCGGTCGCGAATCCGAGCATCTGAGCGTCGGCGATCTCGATATCGATGTCCTTGGCCGCAAAGTCGTACGCGCCGGCGTCAAGGTGGAGTTGACCAGCCAGGAGTTCGTCCTGCTCCATCTGTTGGCTCGCCGCAGTGGGGAGGTGCTTTCCCGCACGTCCATCGCCTCGCACGTCTGGGATGTCAACTTCGATACCGACACGAACGTCGTGGACGTGGCGATACGCCGTCTTCGCGCCAAGCTCGATGAGCCGTTCGATACCAAACTGATCCATACCGTCCGGGGCATGGGTTATGTCCTTGATCCTCATCGCGGAAAATGAGACGTGGCGCGTTCACTGATCGGTCGGCTGACCTCGCTATTCTCGATCCTGGTCACGTTTGCGCTGGCTAGCATGGGGGCCTACGCCTACTACGCCCTGGATACTCAACTACGCTCGCGGGACGTAGAAATCATCGAGGCCAAGCTGACGCAGGTGAGCCACCTGGTCCGAGACGCTGGCAGCCTTGAGCAGACCGAGAAATTCGAACACAGCTTGTTCGATCTGGTCAGGGGATACGATGGTTTGACGTTGAGACTCCGAACACCGCAAGGCCGGCTCGTCTATCGAACGGCTGACGACCTGCCATCGGATTTCGATCAGGCGGCCACTGGGGTGGGAATTCATGACGACGGCACATGGATCATTGGAAAGCGCCTCGTCGAGGCGAGTGATGACGTACCGTTCGCCACGGTATCGGTGGCCAAGAGCGGTAACGATAGGCGCCAGGTGGTGACCCGACTGGGCAATAGCATTGTCGTCGGCATTCTGGTGGGCGCGGTTTTCACCGCGCTTCTGGGCGCCTTGATCACCCGACGAGAACTCAGGCCAGCACGGGCATTGATTCAGCAGGTGCACCGGATTAACGTCGAACGACTCAGCTACCGCATCGACGCCCCCAGTGCGCCAACGGAGGTCCACGAAATTGGCGTCGCATTCAATGCCATGCTGGAGCGACTGGAGTCGGGCTATGAGCGGTTGTATCGTTTTTCCGCCGATCTCGCGCACGATTTGCGCACGCCATTGAACAACCTGATCGGCCACACCGAGGTGGCGCTCTCGCGTGAACGAGAAGCAGCCGACTACGTGACCCTGCTGGAGGACAACCTGGCGGAGTATCAGCGCCTCTCGCGCATGATTGACTCTATGCTCTTCCTGGCACGCGCCGACGCGGCGACGGTCGAACTGGGTCGTGTGCCAATCGAGCTCAGCACCGAGTTGTCCAAGCTGGCGAGTTACTTTGCCGTGCTGGGTGAAGACAAGGGCGTGAAGATTGAGGTCTCGGTGTCCGGCAGCGTGAGTGCCGACCTGACCATGTTCCGGCGCGCCGTCGGCAACCTGCTCTCGAACGCGGTCCGCCATGCTGACAATGGCTCGGTCGTGAGCTTGAACTGTCAGCGTGACGAAGACTCTGTCACAGTGCACGTATTGAATCAGGGCGTCCCGATACCTGACAAGGATAGGGAACGCGTTTTTGATCGGTTCTATCGTGGCGACCAAGCGCGTTCCCACTCTGATCAGTCGACCGGTTTAGGGCTCGCCATCGTGAGATCTATCATGGAGTTGCATGCGGGCACTGCATCGGTCGCGACATTCCCTGGCAGCGTCACCCGGTTCTCACTCCGGTTTCCGTTCGTCGATTAGCGAGCTGGGTGCGCGTATAGCGAGGCTTGGCGTCTCGCATTTGACAAGCATGCGAGCCGGCCCGACAGATGCAAGACCAGCGGAGATTGGCTGCTGGGGCACCACCATACGTTGCCGTGGAAAGGTGAACGTTTTTGGGGTGTGGCACTTGGCATCTCGCCTAACGACGAACCGCGGCTACGCAAGGTGAGTTTTCGCGTTGCCGGCCGCAACGTACTGTCGCCTTCCGCCGTGAGACAGGTGAGCGCGGCCAGCATTTCGAGAATCGCGCTTTTCTGGAGTTTCGTACCGAAGGTTTGGACTGGAGCCCTATGTGAGAGGTTTCACACGTGATAATCCGCCATTATCACGTGTGAGGAACCGCCTCCGAGGAGCCACCTTGACGCATCGATTTGGTACGTATATACATAGTACGTAATACGGTATCAAATACTAACGCCATGGCCCGTGCCGGACTCAGTCGTATTGACATCAAGCGTGCCCGCGATTCGCTGCTCGCCCAGGGGCAGCACCCGTCGATCGATGCGATACGTATCGCGTTGGGCAACACGGGCTCGAAAACGACCATCCACCGCTATCTGAAGGAACTGGAAGAAGAGGAAGGCGTAGCGCTCAAGCGGGCTGGCACGACCTCCGACGCCATCCTCGACCTGGTCGGCAGATTGGCGGCGCGCCTGCATGAAGAAGCGCAGGCGGTGGTTGACCAGCAGGTTACGGCTGCCACGGCACAACGCCAGCAAGTCCGGGCAGAAGCAGACAGGCTGTCGGCGGACCTCGCCGTGCTTCGCGCCGAGCTGGCGCAGGCTCACGCCACCATTACCAACGTGCGGGCTGCGCTCAGCGACACGCAAGCGGCGCTGCAGCAGCATGCCCTGGAGGCCGAACGGCTGGCGCAGCAGGTCCGGGACCTCACTGAACGGCAAGCCGAGCAAGAAGGCTTCCGGCGCTCACTGGAGGAGAAGCTGCAGCACGCGCACCAGGCGCTGGAACACTTCCGCAACGCCAGCAAGGAGCAGCGCGATCAGGACACGCGGCGGCATGAGCAACAGGTCCAACAACTGCAGGCGGAAATCCGGCAGGCCAACCAGGCGGTGATCGTCAAGCAGGGCGAAATCACGCTGTTGAACAAGGACGGCGCACGGCTGGTTGCGGAAGTTGGAGCGGCAACCAAGCGCGTCCGCGAACTGGAAGCACGCGGCGAGCAAACAGTGGCGGCGCTGAACCAAGCGCGCACCGACCACACGCGGGCGGAAGCAGAACGGGATACGTTGCGCGCGACGGTGCAGGCCCAGGCGGATGAGCTTGCGGCCGTGCGTGCGGAACGTGAGCAGACGGCGACCGAGTTGGCCAGGTTGGCTGCACGGCTCGAAGCCCAGCAGACGCTACTGACTGACTACCGGACACAGCTCGGGGTGGCGGGGCCGGCGGCCTGAAACCGTAAGATTCGGCACGAAAAGGACGTGCTCTTACGAAATCAGCATTTCCCCAACTTATTGATTCACAAGGTAAATTCGAACGAAACCGTAAGAAATTGCACGAAAAGGACGACTACCCCCACGTGGCGAAGTGTTCGACCTCGGCAAGAGCCTTTTCCAGTTTGCCGGCGTCGACGTGCAGGCTGGGCTCCATCATCCAGACAGAGCCCATGTCCATTCCGTTCGCCTCCGCTTCGACGAGTAGCTCGCGCTCGCGATCGTCCAGGAAAAACAAACTGCGGTGCTTTGTGAGTTCAATCGGCGCGTGCGTCGGCCTGACACGCGTCAGGCTCCCTGGGTGCTGTGAGCGGTTCCGCGCCAGGATGACCTGCTCAAGCAGATCCAAGTCTGCGCCGCTGTCCAAGAACTTCACGCCCAGGTGCTCCGCGAAAACAGCCTCGTACCCTCGGAGCCATCCGTGTTTGAACACGCGTTTCCGCACATCTTGGTCGACGTTGATAGCCGAGCAACCGCTGGCGCGTGAGGTCCGAGAGCGGCCCAAGCTCGTGCGCGCCGCACCAGCGCATCAGGCGGCGCAGTTCGGCGCCATAGGCGCGCAACGTGTGGGGCGAGCGCCCGGTTCGGTCGCGCAGGAAGAGCGCCAGCGCCTGTGCATCGTCGGCGGCGCCGAGCGTGTTGGCCGCCGCGTGCGGCTGGGCGAAGCGGCCGGCGCGCGTGAGCCACGCGTGGTCAGCAGGGCCGTAAGCGGCCAGCCACGGGTTCGCCGCGACAGCTCCCCTCGCTTCCGCGGCGGTCGGCACCGTTGCTTCGCTCGCTAAGGCGGCGGTGGACCGGATGCGGCGCCGGTGCGTGTGCAGCAGCCGCGCGAGGACCGTCTCCGGGCGGGGCGCCAGATCCGCCGTCACCGTGCGCAGGCGCCCGCGCTCCCAGTATTCGACTGCCCCATCGTGCGCCAGCAGCAGCTTGAGCACGGTCGGCTGCGCGGCCTTGGCGTCGGCCAGCGAGCCATAGCGGCGCTTGACGCGCGCCAGCGTCCAGTGCGCGTAGACCGGGTGCCCGAGTGCCTCCGCCAGGTAGGCGAGGGCCGCCGCGACGGTGGCCGGCAGTGGGCGCGGCGGCACCGCGCCCGTATCGATCCAGTCGGCCGGCTTCATGACTGGGCGGTCCGCTTGGCGGCCGCCTTGCCCGTCGATCTGGGCACGCGCGTCTTGGCCGCTGGTGGCGCCGCGGCCAGGGTCGCACGCAGCAGCTCGTCGAGCTGGGCGCGCTGGCTGGCGGTGACGGCCTTGAGTGCGCTCGCCTCGCCCGCGGCGGTCTGGCGCGCGGCCCGCTCGCTGGCCAGGTCGGCGTCGAGTCGTGCGCGCTCGTCTTCCAGCGCGGCGATGCGCCGCTCGGCGAATTTGAGTTGGGAGGCCAGTTGCGCGCGCTCGGCCCGCACCGCGTCGCGCTGGTGCGCGGTTTCCTGCAGGAGCTGCTTCGACAGCGCCTCGTAGCGCGCCTGGGTGGTGGCGATCGCCTCGGTGTGGGTGCGCTCGCCCGCCGTGGCGCGCTCCTGGGCGGTCGCCAGCGCCGCCTCGAGCTCGCCCCGGCGTGCGGCTTGCTCATCGGCGCGCGCGCACGCCGCCGCCTGGGCGGCGCACGCTACGGCCAGCGCGGTGTCGCGCGCGGCGAGCTGGCCGCGCACCTCGCTCAGTTCGGCCCGCAGCAGCTCGACCCGCAGTTCGGCCTCGGCGCGGGCGGCCTCGGCGGTGTCGGCTGTGGCTTGCGCCTCGCGCTTCAGGCGCACCACGTCGTCGAGCTGCACCGCGACCGCGGCCTGCCACAGCGCGCGCATCGCTTCGGCGATCTCGACCGGAATCTCGGGCAGGGCGAGGTCGGCCAGGCCCGAGCGCACCACCTCGGCCTCGATCGCGTTGAGCGTACGCGACAGCGTTGCAGGGTCACCGCCGCCCAGGCGGTCACGCAGCTTGCGCACCGACACCACGCGGCGAAAGCGTGCGGCCGTGGGCGGCGCCGCGTCGCCGGCCTCGGTGAGCATGGCCAGCACGGTGGCGCGGATCTGGTCGGGGGTGGCGGCGAGGCGGGGCATGGCAGTTTCCGGAGGCGCATTTCAGCCTATCTTACGCACATACCTAACGTTAGAAAAGCCATTTATGTGTTGCTTGGGAAAACCAAAGACGGATAAATCTAGTTATCTTGCGGAAACAATGGCTTCCAGCCACAGGGCGCGCTTGGCCGCGCGGCGGGGGCGGTCAACGTTCCAAAACCAAGGGGAAAAGGACCAGTCAGCAAGTGACTGATTTGACTAGGGTTTTAGGGTGGGCATCACCCTGGAACCCGCATGGCTGCTACGGGTGGCTACCCCGGTAAATTGCGGCGAAATCAAGGGGACCCCTGATCCAGACATTCGTCTATTCGCTGGCCTGGCCGCATATCCAGTGGGCGGCGATGCTGGTGGTGCGGCTGCGCCCGGGTGCGGGTAACTAGTCGCTGGACGAACTGTAGGGGGCGAGCACTAACCGTCTCGCGCGGCGGCTTGCGAACCATAGGTCGGCCCGCGGCCGGAAAAATGCTTGACCTTCCCTGCCGTGGGAACGTCCATATTAACCATGGGGGACAGAAGCCCCTGCGGCGTGGCAGGACCAAGTCGGCAGAGAGCATCGGATTTTCCGCCGGAGGTTAGTCAAATGGGCGTTCCGGGGCGCACGTTGTATGAAGAGGTCTTTGCGGTGTTCGAAAGGGCATGCCAGGAAAGCGATTTCGAGCTGGCCGAGGACCTCCTGCTCGCCCTAGAAGCGATGGATCGCCGGCAGGAAGCTCATCGGCAACTCGACCGCGCCTACCTGCTGCTAGCCGATCTCTGAGAACGGGAGTCCCCCGACTTTGGTTTCTACCTGCTTGCCATCGGCTGGCCAATGCCCCTGGGGACAGCAGTGGTCCTCTTCCATGCCTTAGCGTGCAATATTTTCCGTTTTCTGAAGTGACCCCTTCTTTACGGAGTCCCGCGTATACCAGTCGTTCTTCTCGACAACCGGCTCTTTGCGATAGTGCCGCATGACCCGAAGAAAGCACTCGAGAGGCTGTTCTTCTTTCGTAACCATCGGGCCTAACGTCGTCGGAGACAATTGCACGTTCCGGCTAATTCGAGAAACATCGTCTATTTTGCAGAAAGCGGCCGCTAACCGATCGAGCGGGGGAGTATCCGAAGGTCTTGCGAGCGCCGAGGCAATTTCTTCCATGTGCGCCGGGCTGCAAGGAAACTCATGTCGATCGGACAGTGCGCTCACTTTGGCTTGCAGAGCCGGGTTCGTGCCCTCGTGAAGGTACGCAAACAGGTTGTAATCCAGGTAAATTCTCATGCGATGGAGTTTGCGTATTGTTAAGCGCGCTCATACGTTTGGGAAATGCTGGCCGAACCTGAAGTTGGCGCATTCGCGCTGCACGTGGCTTGGGAGCAGTGGGAGTCTTACTTCTTCGACATTTGAAGGATTCTGAGCACGATGAGTGCGAAGGCAGTCGCGACGATGGCCGTCACCGCATGGCCCATGCCGGCGGCCACGCCGATCGCGGCAGCAATCCAGATGCTCGCGGCAGTTGTGAGCCCCCTGACGTGTGTCTCATTGTCCGGCTTCAGGATCGCCCCTGCACAAAGGAATCCGATGCCTGACGTGAGACCCTGAAGCACGCGGCTCATGTCGGCAAGCTGCACGCCCGCCTGGAGGGGAACCACGACAAAAACGCATGCCCCCAGCGCGACGAGCATGTGAGTGCGCACGCCTGCGGATTTTCCCGAGCTCTCCCGCTCGTACCCCAGCAAGCCCCCCAAAACGATAGAGACGGTCATTCGAACGACGGCACGTACTGCCTCGGCAGCATTAGCGAGATCGGAGAATTCCGAGCTCAATGTGCGGATGATGTCGTTCATTGCGGAGCGTCTCTGGGTGTGTCCTGAAAATGGCCAAGACAGTCTATGTCGCAGAAGATGACTGTCAGATTGCCGAGCTATGACACAACCGGATTCGCTGGCCCGGGGGCAAGATTAACAACGTATTACATTTCGGCAATAAAGCCTGACAACGGAAGGGCAACCTTAGAATGCCGGCCATTAGTGCTCGTTTTCGCGCCAGTGTGTCCACTCGAAGTGCGCGACATTCTCCTCCAGCCCCCGAACCGCATGACCGATTCTTCAATCTCCCCGTCCCAACCCGCTGGTCTCTCGAGGGCGCTGGACAATTTCCTGACACGCCACCGCATCGGCGTTTGGCGTGTTGTCGTAACGTTTGTCCTGGCAAGTCTGGTCTTTGGCCATTCTCGCTGGGACGGTACCTGGGTGTCGCCGCTGCTGCTGACGCTGGGGATGTTGGGGGTGAGCCTGGCCACGGTCGGGCGGCTCTGGTGCGCGTTGTACATTTCCGGGCGCAAGAACAATACCTTGGTGACCTCGGGTCCATATTCACTGTGTCGCCATCCGCTCTATGTCTGCAACTTGCTAGGCATTATCGGACTAGGGGCGATGACCGAGTCGCTGGCGGTTACCGCAGTCCTGGCGCTCGCATTTGCGCTGATGTACCCGGCTGTCATCCGGACGGAAGACCGCTTTCTGGCTTCCGCCTTCCCGGAATTCGCCGAATACGCACGCCGTACACCAGCGTTCTTTCCCCGTCTGTCGCTGTATAGGGGGGAGTCGACATGGACGGTCCATGTGTCTTCCTTTCAACGCAATATTGCGGACTCGGTCTGGTTTCTCGGCCTGTCGGTGGTCGTGGAGTCGTTTGATTTGTTCCATGACGCCGGCGTCCTCCGGGCGGTCGTGACGCTTGCCTGATGCGGGCAACTCCGCATACACGTACAGCCATGCACTACGCTCACGTCTCCGATTCTGTTGTCGAGAGCATGCTCGTGATGCTGGTCGGCCTGATCGTCCTGTATGTGGGGTTCGCTGTCTATTTGCGGTGGAAGCATGGGCCCGCCCCCAAGCGTAAGACTGATGAGGGGCGAAAGCGGCACCCCAAAACGAGCAGGCGAAAGCGATAATCGTAATCTGCTCTTAATGCTGGTGATCGAGGATTCATGTAAACTTCGGCGACGGCCCAGCCGTTAGTACTTCAACCCCAAGCCCCCCGCACAGTCTCCCAAGGAATGCGACGTTTCGTTCTGATCTTCGTGCTGCTCATTTTGCCGTTCCAGTTTTCCTGGGCGGCAGCGGCACGCTATTGTCAGCACGAGAAAGCCACGGCCACTTGGCACCTTGGGCACCACGAGCATCGTCATCAGCAGCCGGAAGGTAAAACGGATGCCGAGAAAAAGCCATTCGTGGATACAGACTGCGGGGTATGCCATCTGGTCTCCCTCCCGTTCGTCTATGGACAGACGCAGGACGTGTTGATAGCGAATCGGGTAGAAGTGACCGATACTCAACATGCGTCCGAGTTCTCGTCTCTGAATGCCAGGGCTCCCGACCGTCCTCAGTGGCAGCGTCTCGCTTGATCGGCGAGACGACGACTCTTTTTCTCCTTTCGTCTCTCGCCGAATTCTCCTGGTCACATACCTTGGTGCAATTCGATGCGAAGACTATTTCTGCCGCTCGGGCTGGCGGTAGCATTTCTCAGCCCAAACTTTGCCGTAGCGCAATCTGACACCGGCACGTCCATGGTGCCCGTCTTCCCAAGGGAAGCGGCGGGACCGTTGACCCTCGAGGCCGCGTTGTCGCTGGCGGCAGGAAGCAATTTCAACCTGTCCGCCGCCGCCAAGGAACTCGATTCCACAGAAGGTGGGATCATGCAGGCCCGGGTTATTCCGAACCCGGAACTCCAGACGCTGGTCGAGGACACGCGGAAATCCACCCGTACATCCACCGCCCAGATGAATATCCCCATCGAACTGGGCGGCAAGCGCTCGGCTCGTATCAATGCCGCGGAAAGGACGCGCGAACTGGCGCAGGCAACGCTGGCTGGCGTTCGCGGTGACATTCGGGCGCAGGTAATCGAGAGCTTTTTTTCCGTCTTGATCGCACAGGAACGCGTCAAGCTGGCAACTGGCTCCGCGGATATCGCTGCGAGGGGCGCGCAAGCCGCTTCACGCCGCGTCGCGGCCGGCAAGATCTCCCCGGTTGACGAAACTAAGGCACGTGTCGAACAGGCCAACGCCGAACTTGAATTGGCCGAAGCAACGGCGAGCCTGCAGTCCGCCCGTCAGGCGTTGACGGCGTTGTGGGGCAATGCATCGCCGCAGTTTACCGAAGCACAGGGCAATCTGGACGCGCTGCCATCCAGGCCGGCGCCTGAACTCCTTCTGAAGGAGCTGGAAAACTCACCGCTGGTGGCCGCAAGCCGCGCTGAACTTGACCGCCGCCAGGCATTGGTGGGCGTTGAGCGCAGCCGCCAGTATCCGGATCTGACAGTCAGTCTGGGTGCCAAGCGAGATACAGAAGCCAACCGCAACATGGCGGTGATCGGTGTGGCGATCCCGTTGCCGATTTTTGACCGGAATCAGGGCAACTTGTATTCGGCCATTCGCCAGGCGGACAAGGCCCAGGATGAATATCTGGCCAATCGCATCAGCCTGACCCGAAATCTCCTGATGGCATCGAACCAGCTGTCGGTATCGCGCGCCTCGGCACAAACGCTGAAGCAGACCGTCTTGCCAGGCGCCGAGCAAGCCTTCAACGCGGCGACCATTGGCTTCGAGGCCGGCAAGTTCAATTATCTGGACGTCCTGGATGCCCAGCGCACGCTGTTCCAGGCACGCATCCGCTATCTCGGCGTGCTTGGACAAACCTATCAGGCGGCGACCACGATCGATCGCATTCTGGGACGTTAAGACGGGATTCATAAAACATGGCTATTTCGAACAAACAAAAGGCTGCCATTGCGGCCATCGTACTGGTGGGCGGCGTCGCGACTGGTGGCGTTCTGCTGAGCGGGCGCTCTGCGCCGGAAGAGCAGGGTGGGCACTCGGAATCCAAGGGGCATGGCGACACCGAGCACCATGGCAAGCAGGCGGCGGAAGCCGACCACAAGGATGACAAGTCACACGGCGACGGCGAGCATCACGAGGTCAAGAAGGGCCCCAATGGTGGCGCGCTCTTTTCGCGTGATGGCTATGACGTCGAAATTGGCACGGCCGAATCCAAGGGCGAGGCCCGTATTCGGCTCTGGGTTAGCAAGTCTGGGAAGGCGGTGGCAAATGGCGTGGCAGCGACAGGCCAGCTCGTGCGGGCTACGGGCGAGTCTCAAGCGCTCAAGTTCGTGGTGTCTGGCGACGCGCTGGAAAGCCAACAGCCAGTTGCCGAGCCCCATGTCTTTGACGTGACCGCAAATGTGACCTTGCCCGGTTCGTCTTCGCCACTCGCCGTGCGGCTCTCGAAAGAGGAAGGCAAGATTGAGTTGACAGCGGACCAGCTGGCCAAGACAGGGGTAGTGGTTCAAACCGCGGGCTCGGCAAAGGTCCAGGCTGGCGTCCAGTTCCCCGGCGAAATCCGTTTCAACGAAGACAAGACAGCCCACGTGGTGCCGCGACTGGCTGGCGTCGTAGAGAGCGTTCCGGCCAATATTGGGCAACAGGTTAAGAAGGGACAGGTTCTCGCGGTCATCGCGAGCACCGGACTTTCTGACCAGCGCAGCGAACTGCTCGCAGCACAGAAACGTCTGGATCTGGCGCGTGTCACTTATGACCGCGAGAAGAAGCTCTGGGAACAGAAGATCTCTGCGGAGCAAGATTATCTGAGCGCCCGCAACGCGCTGCAGGAAGCGCAGATCAGTGTCCAGAACGCGCAGCAGAAGCTGACCGCCATTGGCGCCAGCAACAGCTCGACGGCACTCAATCGCTACGAGCTGCGCGCACCGTTCGACGGCATGATCGTTGAAAAGCATATCTCGCTTGGGGAAGCGGTGGCGGACAACGCCAACGTGTTCACGCTGTCGGATCTGTCGTCCGTCTGGGCCGAGTTCGTGGTGTCTGCCAAGGATGTCGAGCGGGTGCGCATCGGCGAAAAGGCGTCGATCAATTCGGCATCGTCCGATGTGAAGGCAGATGGCACCGTTTCATACGTGGGTTCGCTGCTGGGCGAGCAGACGCGGACGGCGAAGGCCCGCGTAACATTGACCAATCCACAGATGGCTTGGCGACCGGGTCTCTTCGTCACGGTCGACGTATTCGGTGCTGATGTCGAGGTGCCCGTTGCGGTGAAGACCGAGGCCGTCCAGGACGTCAATGGCGAGAGCGTAGTCTTTGTCGCGGTTCAAGGTGGATTCGTGCCGCAGCCGGTGAAGGTCGGCCGGACAAACGGCAAGGTCATCGAGATTGTCGAGGGCCTGAAGCCGGGCGCACGTTACGCCGCCGCCAACAGTTTTGTTCTGAAGGCCGAACTTGGCAAATCCAGCGCCGAACACGGCCATTGATACGGGGGAAACAGCAATGTTTGAACGTATCATTAGTTTCGCCATCCAGCAGCGATGGCTGGTCCTGCTCGCCGTGTTTGGAATGGCCGGGTTAGGGATTTTCAGCTACAACCGACTACCGATCGACGCGGTCCCTGACATTACCAACGTTCAGGTTCAGGTCAATACCTCGGCACCAGGCTATTCACCGCTCGAAACCGAACAGCGTGTTACGTATCCGATCGAGGTCGTGATGGCCGGCCTGCCGGGACTCGAACAGACGCGTTCCCTGTCCCGCTATGGCTTGTCGCAGGTGACGGTCATCTTCAAGGATGGCACGGACGTCTATTTCGCGCGCCAACTCGTCAACCAGCGCATCCAGGAAGCCAAGGACAATCTGCCTGAAGGCGTTGTGCCGGCGATGGGGCCTATTTCGACCGGCCTCGGGGAGATCTATCTATGGACCGTTGAAGCCGAAGAGGGTGCTCGCAAAGCTGACGGGACTGCCTATACGCCGACAGATTTGCGCGAAATCCAGGATTGGGTGGTACGGCCGCAACTGCGTAACGTGCCCGGTGTCACCGAGATCAATACTATCGGTGGTTTCAACAAGCAGTACCTGGTCGCGCCGAGTCTTGAACGGCTAGCGTCGTACGGGCTGACGCTGACCGACGTCGTCAATGCGCTGAACAAGAACAACGACAACGTGGGTGCGGGCTACATCGAGCGTAGGGGCGAGCAGTATCTGGTTCGTGCGCCGGGTCAGGTTGCGTCCGAAGACGACATCCGCAACATTATTGTCGGTACAGCGCAGGGGCAGCCGATCCGCATTCGCGACATCGGGGATGTGGAGATTGGCAAGGAACTGCGTACCGGTGCGGCAACCGAGAATGGCAAGGAAGTTGTGCTGGGCACGGTATTCATGCTCATCGGCGAAAACAGCCGGGCTGTGTCAAAAGCGGTCGATGAAAAGGTCGCTTCCATTAACCGTACGATGCCGGAAGGTGTGAAGATCGTAACGGTATACGACCGGACACGTCTGGTCGACAAGGCCATTGCGACCGTCAAGAAGAACCTTCTTGAAGGCGCGGTGCTCGTCATCGTAATTCTGTTCCTTTTCCTGGGTAACATCCGCGCGGCGCTGATTACCGCGACGATCATTCCGCTGGCGATGTTGTTCACCTTCACGGGGATGGTGAACTACAAGATCAGTGCGAACCTGATGAGCTTGGGCGCGCTCGACTTCGGCATCATCATCGATGGCGCGGTGGTGATTGTCGAAAACTGTGTGAGGCGACTGGCGCATGCGCAGGAACACCATGGCCGGCCATTGACGCGCTCCGAGCGGTTCCATGAGGTGTTTGCCGCAGCGAAGGAGGCGCGTCGCCCACTGATCTTCGGTCAGCTCATCATTATGATCGTCTACCTGCCGATCTTTGCGCTGACGGGGGTGGAAGGCAAGATGTTCCACCCGATGGCGTTCACGGTCGTCCTGGCGCTGCTGGGCGCGATGATTCTGTCCGTGACGTTCGTTCCGGCTGCGGTCGCCTTGTTCATCGGCGAACGGGTGGCCGAGAAAGAAAATCGTCTCATGCTCTGGGCGAAGCGTCGCTACGAGCCGCTGCTGGAAAAGTCGCTCGCGAACACGGCCGTTGTATTGACGTTTGCCGCGGTGTCAATTGTTCTGTGCGTGGCCATTGCGGCCCGCCTGGGCAGCGAGTTCATCCCCAATCTGAACGAAGGCGACATTGCCATCCAGGCGCTGCGCATTCCTGGCACGAGCCTGTCGCAGTCCGTGGAGATGCAGAAGACGATCGAGACGACCCTCAAGGCAAAATTCCCCGAAATCGAGCGCGTGTTTGCGCGGACAGGTACGGCGGAGATTGCATCCGATCCGATGCCGCCGAATATTTCGGATGGCTACATCATGCTCAAGCCTGAGAAGGATTGGCCAGAGCCGAAGAAAACACATGCCGAACTGCTGTCCGCCATCCAGGAGGAAGCCGGCAAGATCCCCGGGAACAACTACGAGTTCTCCCAACCGATCCAGCTGCGGTTCAACGAGCTGATCTCCGGGGTCCGCTCGGACGTCGCAGTCAAGATCTTCGGCGATGACAACAACGTGCTCAGCGAGACGGCGAAGAAGGTATCGGCCGTGCTGCAGGGCATCCCCGGCGCGCAGGAGGTGAAGGTAGAACAGACCACCGGCTTGCCGATGCTGACGGTCAAGATCGATCGGGAGAAGGCGGCGCGATACGGGCTTAACATGAGCGACGTGCAAGACGCGGTGGCAACGGGCGTCGGAGGCCGTGATTCCGGAACCTTCTTCCAGGGCGATCGTCGTTTCGATATCGTGGTCCGCCTGCCCGAAGCTGTGCGCGGCGAGGTCGAGGCTCTGCGCCGATTGCCGATTCCGTTGCCAAAAGGAGTGGACGCGAGAACGACGTTTATCCCATTGAGCGAGGTGGCGACGCTGGAAATGGCGCCCGGCCCGAACCAGATCTCGCGCGAGAACGGCAAGCGCCGCATCGTGATCAGTGCCAACGTTCGTGGACGTGATATTGGTTCATTCGTGCCCGAGGCGGAAGCGGCTATCCAAAGCCAGGTCAAGATCCCGGCTGGCTACTGGATGACATGGGGTGGCACCTTTGAGCAACTGCAGTCCGCCACCACCCGCCTGCAGGTGGTAGTGCCGGTGGCGCTGTTGCTGGTCTTCGTACTGTTGTTTGCGATGTTCAACAACATCAAGGATGGCTTGCTAGTCTTCACGGGCATTCCCTTTGCGCTGACTGGCGGGATTCTTGCCCTGTGGATACGCGGCATTCCGATGTCCATTACTGCAGCGGTGGGCTTCATCGCGCTGTGCGGGGTGGCGGTGCTCAATGGTCTGGTGATGCTGTCGTTTATCCGATCGCTGCGCGAAGAAGGGCATTCCCTCGACAGCGCGGTCCGAGTTGGCGCCCTGACGCGACTGCGTCCGGTGCTGATGACGGCCCTGGTGGCATCCCTGGGTTTCGTGCCGATGGCCATCGCCACCGGTACGGGCGCTGAGGTGCAACGTCCCCTCGCAACGGTGGTAATCGGTGGCATCTTGTCGTCCACGGCGCTGACCCTACTGGTGTTGCCGGTGCTCTATCGACTTGCTCACCGCAAGGATGAGGACGCGGAAGATACTCGCGAGCCAGTCACTCAGACGCATCAACCGGATCAAGGCCGCCAGCCTGCATGACGTAAATCCTTGGGCGGTCATCGTACCGCCCAATTTTTATAGGAGTTTCTATGGGCGCAGGTCACTCACACGACCATCCCGGTGGCAACGAGCGATCGCTCAAGATCGCCCTTGCGCTGACCGGTACGTTCCTGATTGCCGAAGTGGTCGGTGGTGTCATGACGAAGAGCCTGGCGTTGATCTCCGACGCCGCGCACATGCTCACGGACACCGTCGCACTGGCCATCGCACTGGCTGCTATTGCGATCGCCAAGCGACCCGCGGACAAGAAGCGGACATTTGGCTACTACCGTTTTGAGATTCTTGCCGCGGCCTTTAACGCATTGCTGCTGTTCGGTGTGGCTATCTACATCCTGTACGAAGCCTACCTGCGGCTGAAATCGCCACCTCAGATTGAGTCAACCGGCATGTTCGTCGTGGCTGTGCTGGGCCTGATCATCAATCTCATCAGCATGCGCATGCTGTCCTCCGGGCAAAGCAGCAGCCTGAACGTGAAGGGTGCTTATCTGGAAGTCTGGAGCGATCTGCTCGGGTCGGTTGGCGTCATCGCCGGTGCGATCATCATCCGCTTCACGGGCTGGGCGTGGGTCGACTCCGCCATTGCGGTGCTGATCGGCCTCTGGGTACTGCCTCGCACGTGGATCCTGCTGAAGTCGAGCCTGAATGTGCTGCTCGAAGGCGTACCCGATGACGTGGATCTGGCAGAGGTTGAGAAGCAAATTCTGGCGACGCCCGGGGTAAAAAGCTTCCATGACCTCCACATCTGGGCACTTACCAGCGGCAAGGCGAGCTTGACGGTTCATGTCGTGAATGACACGGCCGTCAACCCGGAAATGGAAGTGCTACCGGAATTGAAGCAGATGCTGGCTGACAAATTCGATATCACGCACGTGACCATTCAGTTCGAACTGGCACCATGCGAACAAGCGGATGCAGCTCAGCATTTCAATGCATCGCCAGCACTGGTCGGATCGAAGTCGCTTGCTGCAGGAGGAAACTAAGGTGCGGGTACTTGTTGTAGAAGACGAACCGCGTACTGCGGAGTATTTGCAGAAGGGATTGTCGGAGTCGGGTTTCGTGGTCGACATCGCGAACAATGGTGGCGATGGGCTCCACATGGCGGAAGAGACCGACTACGACGTCATCATCCTGGACGTCATGCTGCCAGGTATGGACGGGTGGACGGTCATCAAGTCCATTCGATCCAAGTCCGAGACACCCGTACTGTTTCTGACGGCGCTGGATGATGTGGCGGATCGTGTCAGAGGCTTCGAGTTGGGGGCAGACGATTACCTGGTCAAGCCCTTCGCCTTTGCCGAGCTCCTTGCCCGTATCCGGCGTTGCTTGCGCCAAAGCACCTCGAAGGAGTCCGAGCGATTGCGCATTGCCGATCTGGACATCGACGTGCTTGGAAGGCGGGTATTCCGGGGAACTACCCGCATTGAATTGACGAATCAGGAGTTCTCGATGTTGCACCTGCTCATGCGCCGGAGAGGGGAGGTGCTGTCGCGAACCACGATCGCGTCCCAGGTCTGGGACGTCAACTTCGACACGGATACCAATGTCGTTGACGTCGCGATCCGGCGCCTGAGATCCAAGGTGGATGATCCCTTCGATCAAAAGCTGATCCATACCGTACGGGGAATGGGCTATGTCCTCGACCCAGAGCGCGGCCGGTGACGGAATGAGGCCCGGGACTTCGATAACCCCGCTGTCACTGACGAGGCGGCTTGGGCTCTTCTTTGCATTGGTACTGTCTATCGCGCTGGCCAGCATGGGCGCCTTTGCTTACTACTCGCTCGCCGCGCAACTCGAGGCCAGAGACGATGAGGTTGTAAAGGGAAAACTCGAACAGGTCGAGCATTTCTTGCGCGAGGTGGACGGGGTGCAGGGCGTCCCGGCGGCGCAGCATCGCTTCGATGATCTGGTGCGAGGTTACTCGGACCTCATCGTTCGCGTCACGGCGCTGGATGGCCGGCTTTTGTTTCGCACGGGCAACGATGCATTGCTGGAAGGCACTGACCAAGCGGCGGTCACGGGAAAGTCATCGCTCATGTTCCAGTCCGCCGATGCGGTGTTGGGGCGAGACGGTACGCGGGCGACGGTGTTCGTGGCGAAGTCTGGCGAGGACAGGAAGCAGGTGACTGCGCGATTCCGGACGACGCTCGTGCTTGGTACCACCGTCGGTGTGATATTGACGGCCCTGGTGGGGGCGGCCATTACGCGCCGTGAGCTGGAGCCGGCGCACGTACTTATCAAGCAGATCAACCGGATCAGTGTGGAACGGCTGAGCTACCGGGTGGACATGCCACCCAAGCCCACCGAAGTGCGTGATATCGCCTCTGCGTTCAATGCGATGCTGCAACGCCTCGAGGATGGTTATCAGAAGCTGTCGCGGTTCTCCGCCGATCTTGCCCATGATTTGCGCACGCCGCTTAACAACCTCATTGGACATGCCGAGGTCGCCTTGTCACGAGACCGCACCGGGCCCGAGTATGTCGCCTTGGTGGAGGAAAGCCTGGTCGAATACCAGCGACTTGCGAGGATGATCGATGCGATGTTGTTCCTCGCGCGAGCTGACAGTGCCAATGTGGCGCTCGAGTTGACGGAACTCCAGTTGAATGCAGAACTTCGCAAGTTGTCCGCCTACTTTTCGGTGCTTGCAGAGGAGCGAAGCGTCGTAATCAGGGTAAGCGGGGATGCCACCCTGGTCGCTGATGCCATTCTGTTCCAGCGTGCGATCAACAATGTTCTGTCAAATGCGGTCCGTCATGCGTGGCCGAATTCGATGATAGATCTGGTGGTGCGCCGCGAAGCGGCACATTGTTGCATCGACATCACGAACGTTGGAGACCCAATCCCGGAGCGGGAACTTTCCCTCATCTTTGATCGGTTCTTCCGTGGGGATAGGGCGAGATCCAACTCGTCACAGTCCACGGGGCTGGGCCTGGCCATCGTCCTGTCGATCATGGAGCTCCATGGCGGCGACGCGTCAGCCGTGAGCGGCTTGGATGGGAAGACACGCTTTACATTGCGCTTCCCGCTCAACGGTGCTGAAGCCTCAGCGCGGGTTTCGGTGGGTAGGCCGAGTCAGGACCGACCAGTCGTTGGGTAGAGTGGTGCAATGAGCCCGATTGCCTATTTGTAATCGCCGGGCAAGGCTGCAGCATGCGTACAATTTATACACTCGTTTTCATAGATCAACGAAGTCTCTAGAAAGGAGATGACTATGAAAACGAAGAAACACGCCTTGCTGTTTGCGGCGTTGCTGTTGGGTGGGATGTCGGCTTCGTATGCTTTGGAAATGACCGGGTTGAAACCGGGCGTGCCTGCGTCGACGGCGACGGCGCAGGCGATGGCGAAGCGTCACGCGACCTTGTATGGCGATCCAGCCGGCCAATCTCAGGCCAGTCGCATTATCGACGTGAAGCCAGGGATGCGGTATGTCAACGTGGACTCTGGCGAGACGGTGGCGTTTCGGGCCGGCGAGAAGATCGTCGCATGGACCTTCGCCCAGATGGTCAGGGATACGAGTGTGGACCTTGGCTTGTTGATGCCGGATCTGCCGGGTAGCGCTGGCGTGCGCGTCTATATTGATAGAAGCGACCTCTTCACAGGTGGCTGAACGTTGCTGAACCGGTGAACTACAGGCCCCGCACAATGCGGGGCCTTTTTCATCGTCATTGGCGTCGGTTCTGCCGCTTAGCAATACACGAGGCGATGGGAAGTTGTAGCACGCGCCACCGCATCATGAACGGCACCGGATTGACGCCGATGGAGGGAAAAAAAGCTTGCCCTCCGGGGAGGGCAAGCTTCGGAAGCTTTCGCCATCGGGATAAAGCGAAAGAGCACCAAGAGCCAAGCAACTGACGGGTGCCTGGCTCCCCCACAGAGGTCGGTCTGAGTTTCAGGGACGGCTTGCGTCAAATTCCGCGTGCGCCATCGGTGAACACATCACGCGGCCCAATACGCGAGCCGTCGGTAAATACGTCACGCTGGCCGAGGCGTGCGCCGTCGGTGAACACGTCGCGCTTGTCGATGCGTGCACCGCCGGCGTAAATGTCGTTGACTGCGGCGCGTCCGCCGTCGGTGTAGGGGTCGCGGGGACGGTGGATCTGGCCATCAGGGGTAGCAGCGATGGCGGAGCCGGCGGCAGCAATCGTGAGGGCAGCAGCAATCAGGGCAGTGTGAATCGTCTTCATGGAATCTCTCCGGAGTCAATGTTTGTGAGTCTCTAATCGCTCACCGTGTTCACAGTCTAGCTACCGGACCTGCTCCACTGAATTACCCGCGTATTACGATCCTGTCATAAAAAAATGCCTCCCGGTTGGGAGGCACAAACTCTCTTGAATTAACAAGAAAGTGTCGATTCTTTTGAGCTCGCTCAGAACTTGTGGCGTACGCCTACGACGACGCCGGTCTGATCCTTGCCAGGGACAACGTTGGTCGGGCTGCCGGTCGTCGAGTTGTAGCCGTTCATGCCCAGCTGCGAGTTGCCGCGGTTCAGTGCATAACCGACGTTCATATACACATCGGTACGCTTCGAGAAAGCGTAATCTGCCGAGGCAACGAACAGGAACGGGTCTGCGCCAGAATTGCGGCTGTCCGTGTAGTAGGCGGCGCCGGTCAGCGTCAGTGCGGGCGTCAGGCCATAGCGCAGGCCGGCCCAGTAAATGTTAGAACCGTTCGTCGGCAGCGCACCGACATTGCCGTTGTACCAGCGATAACCAATAAATGCCTTAGCCGGTCCGAAAGCGTAGCTCGCGCCAATTAGAGCGCGGCGGTCCTTGCGGTCGGCCGTGGCGACGGTGCTGCCCTGGATCTCGTCGTACACCGCGCCGACAGCGAGGGCGCCGGTTTCATACATGAGCGATACGCCCATGTTTCGATCGACCTTGTAGTTCCCCGGCACTTCGCCGCCGCCGGTGCGGCTAAAGCTGTAGAGGCCGGTGACCGTCAGGCCACTGAAGATGCCACGGTACTTGATAGCATTGTCAGCGCGACCCGCCAAGACGTCATCCATCTTGAAGAGCGAGTAGCGCGGCGCGAAGCCCATCGGGTCGAGTTGCAGCGTGGTGTCATACATTGGTGTCGTTTGACGACCCAACGTCAGTTGACCATATTTGCTACCCAATCCTACGAAGGCACTACGATCAAAAAGACGGGTGCTGTTGTTCTGTGCGCCGGTGTCGAACGAAATGCCGCTTTCCAATTCGAAGATGGCTTTCAGACCGCCGCCAAGGTCTTCGACGCCACGCAGGCCCCAACGCGACGTCGACATGTTGCCGGAGGTCATGCGAACCTGGTTCGAGCCACCGGGCGAAGCCGATGGGACGTTGCTCAGATACTCGATACCCGCGTCGGCCACACCATACAGCGTGACGCTCGATTGAGCGAATGCGGTTGTAGCGAACAGACCGAGGGATGCGACGGCAATGCGACTAATCTTCATGGATTCTCCTCATTAAGACCCGAAATTAATTTGGTGGGGGCGAGTATAGAAATCTGCAGATGACGGTCAGATTGCGAAGTAATTACGTGGGGTCACTTCGTCGCGTGATGACGACAAGGTGGAACGTACCGGGGTTATGTGGATTGACATGGCTTTCGCGCGGACGCGTCAACCTGTGTGCGCGCGAACATTGCGGGCCGGTAATGGGAAACTCACGAAAAGAGGTCGCTTCTCTCGAAGCAAGATCGACTGCCTTTGCAATACGCTGCGGGTTCCGATCTAGTTGGAGAGTAAGGATGGACACGCCATACGTCGCAAAATGGGCGCGTAGCGAAGACAGCGTTCATGAGCAAGCGCTGCGACTTCGCACACGGAGGTTCGAGCTGCTGTCTGCAAATATTGCAAATGCGGATACGCCGAACTACAAGGCGCGCGATATCGACTTCAGCGCCGAGTTGGATAGGGTGATGGGCAGTGGCCAGAATTTTGCGGGCATGACCATGACTTCGCCGCGACACATCGAGGCAAGCAAGCCCGCGCTGGAAGAGGATCTGATGTATCGCGTCCCCCTGCAGTCGAGTATGGACGGCAACACCGTGGAGATGGACGTCGAGCGTGTGGCGTTTGCAGAGAACGCGCTGCGGATGCGGTTCTCCATTCAAAAGACTGCCGACGAGTACAAGGACATGCTCAAGCTCTACCAGGACATGCGGCCCTAGCGGGGAAACCGCGACTACTGGCAGGGCGGCTTGGGTGCGGCGACAGCGCTGGACGCGTCTCTGGAAGACGGCTCCGGTGTGCTCGCTGCGGATTCCTGCTTCGACGGATGTTTGGCTGTGCGATGTCGCGGGTTGGCCGCCCAGGCAACCCGTTGGTCGCGGGAGGCGTATCCCGTGTCTGAATGTCCAATGGCGAGGGTGTGCCACTGGGTCGGCTTCTCGCTGAGTCGATCACCGGTCGCAGGAGCCGGCAAAGCGTAGGCCAGCAAGGCAGAGCATGCGACGGCGCTAATCATCTGTATGGTTCCTGGACGGATGACATGAGGATCCTGTCATCCGCAAGATAGTACGCTCAGATTGCGGGCACATTACCAACGCATTACGGCGGGGCATTGGGGCGCTGACTCGTTGAGCTTTGTTGTTGCAATGCGGGGCACACTAGTTGCTAATAGTGTGCAACGGCGTGAATGCCGATTCAGACTGACTGGAGCCCGCGACAATGACCGAAAAGCTGCGCCTGGACATTCCTGTCTTGCTTCCTGGCCTTCCCGATTCCTCTGATCCCTGTGTAGAACGGTTGCTGTCCGAACTGAGAGGGAAAGAGGGCGTCGAGGCGGCGCATATAAAAACTGCAAATGTTGATAGCGATTCACAGATATGTGTCCACTACGATCCCGCAGCGATTTCCCTTGCCCGCATCCGGGAGCTGGTGACAAGCACGGGTGCGGTGATTTCGTCGCGGTTTGGTCATGTGCTTTGGCAATTGAAGGGCGTCTGGCACGAACGACGAGCGCGAACCGTAGCTAGCCAACTGCGGGCCTTGCCCGGCGTCATCGAGGCCGAAGTCAGCGCCTCCGGCATAGCGCGCGTCGAATTCGACAACGATCGGATCTCCGCGGCAGGGATCGAGCAGGCCCTGTCAAAACGCGGGCTCGCGCCGGTTGAGATCGGTGCCCGGAAGAGCGGTCATGCAGACCATGAACACCGCGAAGGCGTCAAGGATCATGCACATGGGGAAGGCGAGGGGCATGAGGCCCACGCACACGGCAGCGTGTTTGGCCCGAATACTGAGCTAATCTTCTCCCTGATCTGTGGGGCCTTGCTTGGTCTCGGATTTGCCGTTGGTAAGCTGTTCGGCAGCCTGCCAGCATGGATTCCGGTTGCCTTCTTTGTCGGCGCGTATTTTTTTGGTGGTTTCTATACCGTTCGGGAAGCGATAGAGAACCTCCGGCTAAAGAAGTTCGAAATCGACACACTGATGCTGGTAGCCGCCGCAGGGGCGGCGGCGTTAGGCGCTTGGGCGGAAGGCGCGCTACTTCTCTTTTTGTTCAGTCTCGGCCACGGGCTCGAACACTACGCCATGGGGCGCGCCAAGCGGGCGATCGAAGCGTTGGCGGCGCTCGCACCGGCTACAGCAAGTGTGCGGCGTGAAGGCGAGGTACGAGAGGTCCCCGTCGAGGAATTGCAGGTGGGGGATGTGGTGGTGGTTCGGCCGAACGAACGCCTCCCCGCCGATGGTTTTCTGGTAAAGGGGGCTTCCGCAGTCAATCAAGCGCCGGTTACTGGCGAAAGCATCCCGGTCGACAAGCAGCCCGTGGATGACGCCGCCGCAGCCAGGAGGAAGCCCGATGCCGTAGGGGCCGTGTCCCGCGTGTTCGCCGGAACCATCAATGGCGCCGGCGCCATTGAAGTGGAAGTGACGCGCCTTTCCACGGACAGCGCCCTGGCGAAAGTCGTCAAGATGGTCAACGAGGCCGAAGCGCAAAAGTCACCGAGCCAGCGGTTCACTGAGAAGTTCGAACGGATCTTTGTTCCTGCAGTGCTTGTGCTGGCGGTATTGCTGCTGTTTGCAGGGCTAGTGATCAATGAGCCGTTCAGTGCGACCTTCTACCGCGCCATGGCGGTGCTGGTTGCCGCCAGCCCATGCGCGCTCGCCATCGCGACACCGAGCGCGGTGCTGTCGGGGGTAGCGCGCGCCGCTAGAGGGGGTGTACTGATCAAGGGCGGGGCGCCGCTCGAAAACCTGGGTTCACTGAAAGCCATTGCATTCGATAAGACGGGGACGCTGACGGAGGGGCGCCCCCGTATTACCGATGTGATGGTCGCCGAAGGAGTAGCTGAAGCGGAATTGTTGAGCGTAGCGGTCGCCGTGGAGTCGCTCAGCGACCACCCGTTGGCTGCGGCCATTGCCCGCGATGGCCGCAAGCGCCTGGAAGGCAGTTCCATCCCGGAAGCGTCTCATCTCCAAAGCTTGACCGGACGCGGGGTCACGGCGACGTTGTGCGGTAAGACCGTCTGGATTGGCAAGCCTGACATGTTCGGCGCCGACGGGATTGCACCGCTTAGCGAATCGATGGCGAGCGCAGTGCAGACGCTGCGCAGCACTGGCCGCACGACAATGATCGTCAGGCAGGGAGATCGGGACCTCGGCGCCATTGGGCTGATGGACACGCCGCGCGCCTCGGCGCGCGCTGCCCTCGAGGCACTGCGCAGGCTGGGTATCACACGCATGATCATGATCTCCGGCGATCACCAGCGCGCAGCCGAAGCCGTCGCCAAGGACGTAGGTATCGATGAAGCCTGGGGCGATCTGATGCCTGAGGACAAGGTCAAAGCCATCCAGACGTTGCGCGCGGAAGCCAAAGTGGCCATGGTCGGCGACGGCGTCAACGACGCGCCGGCAATGGCCAACGCCACGGTGGGCATCGCAATGGGTGCGGCAGGTTCAGATGTGGCACTGGAAACGGCGGATGTTGCGCTGATGGCCGACGACCTCCAACACCTGCCTTTTGTGGTCGGTTTAAGCCGACATACGCGGGCCATCATCCTTCAGAACGTGTATATCAGCCTCGGCGTCGTGGCGTTCCTTCTGCCAGCCACGATCCTCGGCCTCGGTATCGGGCCCGCCGTGGCCATGCATGAGGGGTCGACGCTGATCGTCGTGTTCAATGCGCTTCGACTGCTAGCCTATCGCGACAAATCCCCATGACGGGCCCCGGCCGCAATGATGGCGATGCCAGATGCGGCGGCAGCTATGGCCGCCGACTCATTTGGCGGCATTGCCGCAACTTCCACAGAACTTTGCGTCGCGTGGGAGTAAGGTGCCGCATCGACTGCACGGCGCCGGAGCCAGTGAACTGCCGCATTGCTGGCAGAAGCGCGCGCCCTGGGCGCTCACCGTGCCGCAGTTGGGGCAGTGGACGCCGGCGGGGCTTTGTGGTGGCAAAGGATTCCCATAGCCGTAGCTGCCGCCACCATCATGATGACCTCCTCGACGACCGTGCTCACTTCCGCCGCCGTGATGACCGCCGCTGTGACGGCCCATGAGCCTTTCCAAGAAACCCATCATTCCTCCTAAGTGGATGGATCGTCGCTGCGGCCCCGTGGTGTCGGGTGCTGCGACGACTTGCGCTGCTACGCGTCAGCCAATGCCTGTAGTAAATAGTCTGTAGTGACTACAGGGTCAATGGTCGGTGGATGCGAAGAACGGAATAAGTTGAATACGAGGCTCTTTCTTTCGAAAACGTCATGATCCCGATAGTTGCTGGCCATGTCGTGAGAGCGCATGGAAGGCGGGCTGTCTATCGGCTTGGCGCAAGGGTTTCCGTGAGGATGGCATCCCGCTGAGGAGCCTCGGGGAGGCCAGGAGCTTTGCCTTCCGGGCATCCGGGTGCGTGAAAGATTGCTGCAGGCGGGGTGCCACCCCGTGTCGCTGCGGCCACCTGCCCCGGCTCAGCGGTGGGGGTGCCGGGGCCGATCGGCGCCGTATAGCTTGCCACCAGATACACCGGCCGCCGCTTGACTTCATTGAACAGACGCCCAACATATTCCCCGAGCACGCCTAGGAAAACCAGTTGCAGGCCGCCCAGCAGAAGCAGGGCGGTCATCATGGATGGGTAGCCGTGTACGGGGTCGCCGTAGAGCAGCGTCTTGCCAACGATGAAGGCGGCCATGCCAAAGGCGGGAACGGCAACAAGCAGGCCGATCGAGGTTGCAAACTTGAGCGGCACGGTGGAAAAGGCAGTGATGCCATCCACGGCAAAACGCAACAGCTTGCGGTAGTTGAACTTGGTCGTCCCGGATGCCCGCGCGTCACGCCGATACAAGACGGCCGTCTGCCGGAATCCTATCCAGGCATACAGCCCCTTCATGAAGCGGTGCTGCTCCCGGAGTTGTCCGAGTGCGGCAACGGCACGACGGCTCATGACGCGGAAGTCGCCGGTGTCGGCCGGAATCTCCGTATCGCTGAGCTTGCCCATCAGGCGGTAAAACCAGTGCGCGGTGAACTTCTTGAGGAACGATTCGCCATCCCGGGAAGTGCGCGTGGCGTACACCACGTCGAACCCCTCGCGCCATTTCTCGATCAACGACGGAATCAGTTCGGGCGGATCCTGCAGATCGGCGTCGATGATCACAACGGCGTCGCCGCTTGCCACGTCGAGGCCCGCCGTTAGCGCGGCTTCCTTGCCGAAGTTGCGACTCAGCTCGACAATGCCGACGCGCGCTTCGGCCGCCTTGAGATTGTGTGCAACCGCCAGTGATCGATCGCGGCTGCCATCGTCCACGTAGATAATCTCGTAGTCCGATGCCAATCCATCCATCACGCGGAGAAGCCGAAAGTGAAACTGTGGCAGGACAGCTTCTTCATTGAAGAGCGGTACGACGACCGAGATCTTCTCTGGCAGCAGGCTGGCGGCATTCATCGCATCGCTCCATTCATGAACGTCCAATTTGCATGGAGTACGTAGTTGACCAACATGACGAAAATTGTCGAGAGGATTTGAGCAACCAGGTAGTGAAGCCCCAATGCTAGTCCAGCCCACATCAGAAGTGAGTTAAGAAAGAACGCCAGCGCGGAAACGAGAATGAACCGTCCGAAAGTGGCGCGTTGTGGTCGGACTGGTGTGAACACCCATCGGCTGCTGATGCAGTAGTGCGTCAGAAGGCCTGCAACACTGCCGGCGGCAGACGCCGGTAGCGCTGCAACCCCGAAACCGACCAGCGTGATCAGTGTTGCGTAGTGTGTAGCGGTTGCCGTCGCCCCCGCGCCCAGAAACCGTACAAATCGTGATGGGATGTTCATGGTTTTTGCACCAGAACGTTGACGCCATGTCGTCCGATCACAGTTGTGTTGCCGCCGAGCAGCGGTCTCAGTCGATGAAACGTCTCGTGCCGCATGACCGCGAGCTTGTGACCAGGGGTCAGCCATCGCTGCGCAAAAGCTTCTTCATTAGCAATCCACTTGTCGGGCTCGACCGAGAAGCCGAGATCCAGCTCGGATCTGGCCCCGACAATGATCGGTTCTCGTTCGGCGTAAAACGCCAGACCTCGGTCAATCTGGCCCACGTTGAACAGTTGTGTGTTGTCGCGGGACGCCGCCTTGGCTTCCAAGCCAAGTGGTTTGATGGAGAGGGACCCAAACGCCCGAGACGCCATCAAGCCAGCCTGAAGGCTGGCCAGCGTCGCCAGCGAAGCGACGGCAACCGCGCAGAGCCTGTGGCCGCGCAGGGCGATCCCAAAGGCCAGGAAGCCACCGATGACCAGAATGCCCATCGTGATGGCGCCCCAGGTATGCAATGAGGCCGGATTGCTGATATTGAGCTTCAGTACCGCATTCGACATTGTCGGATGCCATAGCAGCACGGCGATGGCAACGCCGAGCACAGGCATGGCAAGAAAGCTTGCCGCCAGTGTGGGGCGGGCTGCAGTCATGGATCTGTACGCGAGCAAGACGGCCACCGGTGGTAAGGCGGGCAGGATATAGAGCGGCAGCTTCGAGCGCGAAATCGAAAAGAAGGCAATGACAACGACTACCCACAGCGACAGAAACAGTCGTGCGTCGAAGCCAGGCGTTGCCTGTGCGCTGCGAGAGCGGAGTGCGATAGCACGGGGAATCAAGCCCATGAACGGCAGGACGCCTGCCGCACCAACGGCCAGGAAGAACCAGAATGGCTTGTCCCGCTCGTGAACCGAGGACGAGAATCTCGCGAAGTGTTCGTGGATGAAGAAGTAATTCAGAAATTCGGGGTTGCGCTGGGACACCACGACAAACCAAGGCATGGTGATGGCCACCGCAAGCAGGCTCCAGCGCCAGAATCTCGCGCTAAAAAATGCGGAAAATTGTCGAGTGACCGCCCCGTATAGCAGCAGCGTGATTCCTGGCAGTACCAGGGCAATCAGGCCTTTGGCAAGAAATGCCAGACCGACCAACAACCAGATCAGGGGGTATAAGCGAGGTTCCCGATTCTGGTAGGCCACGGCGAAAACGAGAGCGGCACTGCCGAGCAGTGCGCCGACACCAATGTCTGTTGTTGTCAGATTCGAGCCGAGAATCCAGAGGGGAGCGCCGATGAGCACCAGCGCTGAGGCGAGGCCTATGCGCGTGTCATAGAGCGATCGCGCCGCCCACCATGCGGCGAGTGCGCCCAGCAGTCCCACAAGCGCACTCCAGATCCTTGCTGTCCACTCGGACGGCCCGAAGAGCGTATAGGCGCTGGCGGTCGCCCAATACTGCAGGGGCGGCTTGTCGAAGAACTTGATGCCGTTCAACCGCGGCGTGACCCAATCGCCGGAGACGAACATCTCGCGCGGAACCTCGGCGTAACGACCCTCGTCGGGTTCATAGAGGGGACGCACGGATAGCGTGGACATCCAGAGGACCACCGTGAGTGCGATGGTCAAAGCCATGAAAATCTGTCGCTTCAAGAGACTGCCCGTCCAGGTGTGCGGTGGCCACTGCTACCGCGCTTGGTCAAATGCTCTCAGGGCGCAACGACATAGATGCCGGATGTGGTTCGTCGCCGTCGTGATGTTGGATCATGGAGCAGTTCACGCGGCGCCGCTTGACGCCCCACGAGCCGAGGATGCGATTCACGCGGGAGTCCGAAGGATGGCGACTTGGCCAGCAGAGAGCGAACAGCGGGATTCTAGGGCGCTCACCTGTCGGGGGGGTTACGAGATGATGACGGCGCAGTCCGCCGTCGAGTGCTTTGCGGCAGAAGAAGTTGCCTGACGAAGCGTCAGCGTTAGCTCATGGTAACCCAAGTGCTTCGGAGAACGGGCGTCGGGTTCGATGCGTTGGTGCGTAACCATTCGGCAATGTCGCCGCAATGTTCTGCATAGTAAACTTGACGCCCCGCAGTTGTCAGCGGGCCTCATCACCCTTAGTGCTCAAGCCTAGGAAGTCGCTTTCCATCAGATGTTCTTAGGCGCAGCCTCTTTCGAAGGTGCTTGTCTTTCGCGCTGCGCTTAGATCCGGGGTGTTCGTTGTCAACCCCAAAAAGTCGCAAGGACTTCGCTGCTATGCGGTCGAGACTGACGGCACTTCTGATGGCAATCTCGACCTATCAGGCGTGGGATTTCTACCACCTTGCAACGCGAACACCGGACGCTCATGTCGTCGCCGACGCAGTCGCGTAGGTAGTGGGCGGCCTCGCGATCCTTTGGTTCGTGATTCGAAAACGGTGTCGTCGTGTCAGCCCAAACCGACCTGTTTCTGAGGCGCTACCTGGCGCAGCCAAGGTACGAGGGCAGGTGATGGCGGAACGAAACGAGGTGGCAATTCAGGCGACGCGGCAGTTGTTGCAGTCGATGCTGCTGCAGTTCGAGCGCTGGAAATATACGCCATCGGAAACGGAAGTGGCGATGCTTCTCATAAAAGGGTTGACCCTTGAAGAGTGCGCTCACTCGCTAGCGTGGCATGATGTGACGGTGCGGACAATTGCCGCGGGCGTATTCGCCAAGGCGAACCTCAGCAATCGCCATCAATTTGCCGCCTACTTTTTCGGTGATCTGTTGGTTGAGCCGATCGAGCCTGCACCTCGATCAAAAACCGGTGAGTGTAGGCACGACGCCGGCATGTAAGTTGTCGCGCTTGACCTTCAAGCAAAGACCGGAACGGTAAAAATCCGATTATTGGTATCTGTGCCACAGTACGGTGCTGTGGCTGTATCTCTATTTCGATGAACAAACTTCTTCAAGCTATACACGAAAGCTTGCCGCAGTGGCTGGCAGATTGGTTCGACATTCTTGTTCCCGCTATCGAGGTCGTGCTGATTGCGGCTGGCGCATGGTTAGCAGTGCGCATCGCGCGGCGGTTGCTTAGAAAGCTGACCAATACATATTCTCTGCCAGGAAAAGTTGCGGCGCTGTCTTTGCGTGTGGTCGCGACCATCGTGTACGTAGCTGCCACGCTCTGGGCTCTGGAGCGAATGGGCGTGTCTGGAACCGTCCTGTGGACCGCATTCACGGGATTTGCCACTGTCGGGGCGGTCGCGTTTTTCGCCGCGTGGAGTGTACTCTCGAACCTGTTCTGCGCGCTCCTGATATACGTCACCGGTGCGTTCCGCATTGGGGATGTTGTGGAGCTTCTTGAGAACGGGGAAAAGCCGGGAATTAAGGGCCGTGTGCTCGACGTAAATCTCGTCTATACCACCTTACTGGAAACAACAGTCGAAGGACAAGAGGTGGTGCTGCAGCTGCCGAACAGTCTGGTGTTTCAACGTGTGCTACGAAGGTGGAAGTAACCGCAAGGGTGGCGCGGTCAGGCAAGGACGGAGACCGGCGCAAGAAGGGAAGCCCCGCTTCGCTTTTTTGAGGCCGAGCAAACTACTCAAGACCTTAAGCCGCTGGCGTCCGCGATGTCGGCGGACGCCGCAATACTGCTTGACTTCAGTGGCAGTGACGAATGCCGGTCTTGTGGTCCATATGGCAGCCTTGGCTGTCAGTCCCACCACTATGCGCCCACACGCCGCCCGACGCACAGGCCAGAACGGCCGTGAGAATGATGGTGATCCGTTTCAAGAAAGGTCTCCCTGGAGTGTTGGTTAGCGGTCTCAGTCTGCCGCAAGTTCCACACTATCATCACTGCGATTGCCAGCCCTCCCCGCCGCGGTAGGGCTGTTGCGGCTGTGTCACAACTGTCTGCGCTCGCTACGGCCAACGCACCTCAGCAACTTAACGAAAATGCTGACGGCCGCTGGCGCCCAAGTTTGTAGGTGAATCGACGCATAGCGTCCCCGCAATCCCGATGGCCTCGCCGATGGCCAGGCCATCAGGGTTCTGCGTGCTCTGCCTGCGCCGCAGCCACAGGTCACCGACGACATTGAACTGTGGCTGGCACCGCGGGCCGTGCGCGCATTGCGAGCCCACGGCATTTCCACACTGGCGGACCTGACCGTGCGCGTGCCGCGCCGGCGCCGCTGGTGGGGCGCGATCCCGGGGCTGGGGCAAGCGAGCGCGCGGCACATCGAGGCCTTCTTCCACGCCCATCCGCGGTTGACGGAGCGTGCGCGTGCCCTGATCGTCGGCGCGCCGCCAGGCGAGGTGGTCCCGTGGGAGCGGCTGAAACTGCCCGACGAGGTGGACGGCTCGCGAGGCAGCTTCCGGGCACCGCGACAGGCCTGCACGCTCGACGCATCGAACGACTACGAAGCCGTGCAGGCCTGGCTCGCCCTGCACGAAACCCAGACCACGCAGCGCGCCTATCGCAAGGAGGCGGAACGCCTGATCCTGTGGGCGATTATCGAGCGCGGTCGGGCGCTGTCGTCGCTTACGACCGAGGACGCCATCGCCTACCGCGGGTTCCTGCGGCGACCAACTCCGCGTGAGCGCTGGATCGGGCCACCGCGGGCACGCAGCGCGCCCGACTGGCGCCCCTTCGCACGGGGGCTATCGGCACGTTCGACGGCCTACGCCCTCACGGTGCTGGGCGCCATGTTCCGATGGCTGATCGAGCAGCGCTATGTATTGGCCAACCCGTTTGCCGGCATCAAAGTCCGCGGCCGCACGCGGGTCGCGCCACTCGATACCACACGTGGCTTTACTGAGGGCGAATGGCTGCTGGTGCGCACCATTGCCGATGGCCTGGAATGGTCGTACGGGTGGGACGTGCCCGCAGCGCAGCGCTTGCGCTTCATTCTCGATTTTGCCTACGCGACCGGCCTGCGGGCCAGCGAACTGGTTGGCGCGACGCTGGGCGATATCCGCACTGACGAGCGCAACGACCGCTGGCTGCACCTGGTCGGCAAAGGTGGGCGCCCGGGAAAGGTGGCGCTACCGCCACTTGCGCGAACCGCACTCGATCAGCATCTTGTACAGCGCGGACTGCCGGTGACACCAGCCCGTTGGGACCCCAGGACACCCTTGATCGCCAGCCTGGAGCAGGACAGCGTCACTAACATCACCGGCACCCGGCTGTGGATGGTAATGCGGCGCTTCTTTGGCCAGGCCGCGGACATCATCGCCGGCGACCACCCGACACTCGCCGAAAAGCTGCGCCGAGCCAGTCCCCACTGGACGCGGCATACCCACGCTACACACGCCCTCGCTCGCGGCGCGGAACTGACCACCGTGCGCGATAACCTACGCCACGCGTCGGTGGCCACCACCTCGATTTACTTGCAAAGCGACGAAGTCAAGCGGGCACACCAAATAGGTCAGGCCTTTGCCGCTCGGTAGCCGACGTCCGTGCCGACTGGCTTAGCGTGCAATATTTTCCGTTTTCTGAAGCGACCCCTCTTTGAACAGACTGACGATGGTTTGATGATCAAGACACCGCCATTCGAGACATTTGGTGGCGACGTGCAGCGCATTTCCTCGTATGTCTTCGGCGACAAAGCTCTGTCCAAGCCCTACGATGAATGGGTACAAGAGCAGCTACGAGATCGCGGTTCAGCCGAAGAGCTGATCCAAGCGCTTGGCAAGGACATTAACGAAGAGTTGATTATCTAAATCCACGCCATGGAGCGCGGTGAATGGTAAAGCGATTGAATCAACCCGATGGTGACCAAGACGCGTTCATTGATCAGGTCGTTATTGAACGCCAAAAGGGAAAAAACGCTCAATTCTTCACCGGCATCAAGGCTGATCGGAACGCCCGTGTGCAGGCGTACCTCGCGGCCAGCGGCGACCCCGCCCTGATCCAGCCGTGGCAGGCTGCGCAGCCAGACGCGCAGAAATTTCAAAATCTTTACTCACATCCAACCAAAGGATCGATTCAGGAACCCGTTTTGGCTTCACTTCGATCGCGAGAGTTGCAAATGTGCCCGACATGCGGCGAGGATGGCACGCCCAACACGCTCGACCACTATCTGCCGAAGCAGACCTATCCTGAGTTCTCCATCACTGCGTGCAATCTCGTCCCGATGTGCGATATCTGCCAGGGGGAGAAGCTCACGGACACAGTCAATGCTGCAAACAAGCGTCTATTTCTGCATCCGTACTTCGACCAGTTTATCGACCAGCAGGTGCTTCATCTCGATATCGGCGAGCCCTACGACGCACCAATGACCATCACGCTCACGCCGCATCCTGGGTTGGATCCCCTGCAGACGGCACTCGTGGCGCGCCACTTGGAACACCTTGCGATTGCTAAGCGCTATCACCGCTTCTTCAAAGACGAATACCTCGGATTGCTGCGGCTTGTGCGTACGATCCGTACAAAGGATATGGATGTGACGGCCAACCTCGTGACGCGGCCGCAGATCAATCTGGAAGCAGTCAACGGGTGCCGAGTATTCTCAGATGTCCAGGCGGCGGCGGAATACGTCGGACAACTCTAGTCCATCCGCGGAATGGCTGTTCCAGTTGCATCGACAACCGCCGCTGGGTGCCTGCTGTGCGCTGCAGCAATTCCCGGAGTCGATCCAGTGACTGTCCCGGACGAGATGGAAGGGGAACTGGGTGAAGTCCTAAGAACGCTTCGCCTATTCAGGAATCTCGAACAAAAGACGCCAGCTGAACGGGCCGGCGTAAGCGTTCGGGCATTGCGTAACCTAGAGAGCGGCTGCGGCTCGACGGTTAAGACCTTAGTCTTCGTGCTCAGTGCTTTGGGGCGGCAGGATTGGGGCAACGCCGCTGCGCCGATGGACACCGATAATCCGTTGACTCTCGGCCGTGAGGCCCAACCTCGGCAGCGCGCTTCCCATTCGCGTCTGCGTCGTTCTACTTGATCTGGGTGCAGCGTACCTGCACCAAGGGTTTCGGCGCGATCAATCTCGCGCGGCCGAGGCCAGTTGGCCGCCGTTTACTGAGATTCTCGGTTGCCACAAGAGCATTGTTAGCCGTCGTTCTACTGCTGAAGCTTTGCAAACTGCGCGGCGAGGAAGTCGACGAACAAGCGAATCCTCGACGACAACTGGTGCCGATGAGGGTACACCGCGTAGATGCTGGCTTCTGGTGTTGCGTACTGCGGAAGCACCTGAACGAGACGGCCACTGCGCAAATAGCGTTCAACATCCCATTCCGCTCGCATCACGATACCGAGGCCATCTAGTGCCCAACTCACCGCGATTTCTCCGTCGTTGGTCGTGAGATTGCCACGCACGTGCACAGCGTCAGTACGCGCTTTGGCGCCCTTGATTGGAGTTAATCGCCACACACCGTAAGCATCGCTTCCCTGCCGAATGCCAATGCAATTGTGGCGTTGCAAGTCTGCGGGAGTCTGTGGGATTCCATGTTCACGCAAATACTTGGGCGAGGCGCACAGTAGGCGGCGGTTGGGGGCCAGCAGGCGTGCAACGATACGTGCATCCGGTGGCTGACCAAAGCGCACGCAGACGTCGAAGGCGTCGTCCGAGAGTGGAGGTGGATCCGCTGACAGCTGTAGCTGCACGTCGACATCTGGATAAGTTCGACTGTATTCCGCGATCACTGGCGCAACGTGCATACGCCCAAATCCAAGTGTTGCGTTCACGCGCAACAGACCGCTTGGCGTACCTTTGGCACTAGTCAGCAACTGCTGCAGATCATCAACCTCTCCTAGGATGCGCCGCGCATGCTCAAGGAACACTTCGCCCTCCGGGGTCAAGCTCATGCGTCGTGTGGTTCGGACAATCAGCGGAAGCCAATATCAACACCGAGGTCGCACGCACGTTAAGCGGCATGCGCGCTGCTGACCAGGCGGAGGTGGATCAATGTCTGATCAGATTGGACGGCACGGCCGACAAGTCTCGGCTGGGTGCCAACTCACTGCTGGCGGTATCACTTGCCACGGCCCGTGCCGCGGCGGCCACCGCCAATCTCCCGCTGTATCGGGCGATAGCGGGTTCCGATCGAGCACTGCGATTGCCCATGCCGATGATGAATATCATCAACGGTGGAGCGCACGCGGACAACAACGTCGATATGCAGGAGTTCATGATCCTGCCCGTCGGTGCTCCTTCCTTTGCGGAAGCGGTTCGATGGGGCGCTGAGGTTTTCCACACGCTGAAGGAGCGACTGAAGCGACAGGGCTTCTCGACGGCGGTCGGCGACGAAGGTGGTTTCGCCCCAGATCTGAAATCGAACGAGCACGCCCTCGAACTAATCATGCATGCGATTCACGACGCCGGCTTCGTCGCGGGCGTTGACATCGCCCTGGGCCTGGACGTGGCAAGTTCGGAGTTCTATCGCAATGGCGCCTATGTCCTTGCATCTGAGAGTCGCACTTACGACGCAACGCAACTGGCCGAACTGCTAGCCGGTTGGGTCAGAGACTACCCGATTGCCACCATCGAGGACGGCATGGCCGAAGGCGACTGGCAGGGTTGGACGCTGCTGACCGAGCGTCTGGGCCAGCAGGTCCAGCTTGTGGGAGACGACCTGTTCGTCACGAATACCGCAATCCTCGCCGAGGGCATCCAACGCGGCGTCGCTAACGCGATCCTGATCAAGCCCAACCAGATAGGCACGCTGACAGAAACGCTGGCGGCCATCGATCTTGCTGAGCGCGCTGGCTATGCCTGTGTGATCTCACATCGCTCTGGCGAGACCGAGGACACAACCATTGCAGATTTGAGTGTGTGCACGTCAGCCACGCAGATCAAGACGGGATCGCTATCGCGTTCTGACCGTGTGGCCAAGTACAACAGGCTTCTGTACATCGAGGCGGAACTTGGATGTGCAGCCGCTTTTGCTGGCCGCGCAGCACTGTCGGTCCCCAGCCGGCCAGCTGGCGAGGTGGCTTGCTTGACACCGTGAACGCCTGACTACTTAGGGCGCGGTGACGAGACAGACCTATGGCGCACAACTATCCATGCGCATCAATTAGTCAGTCGCTTTTTTGCCCTGCAAGTTGCGATGAGAGCTCGATAGAGAACGAGCCCACGCTGTGAATGAAATTGTTTGAAGAACCAAGGAGACAACAATGGAACTAGACATCGAAAAGCGCACGCTGCGCAAGATCAGTTGGCGCATCGTGCCGTTCATCATGTTGCTGTATTTCGTCGCCTACATCGACCGGGTCAACATTGGTTTTGCGGCCCTGACGATGAAGGCAGACCTGGGCTTTACGGCATCGATTCTTGGCTTTGGCGCGGGCATTTTCTTCTGGGGCTATTTCTTGTTTGAAGTGCCCTCCAATATCGTGCTGCACAAGGTGGGAGCGCGCCTTTGGATCGCCCGCGTCATGGTCACGTGGGGGATTATCTCGGCGGCGATGGCTTTCGTCCAAGGGACGACCAGCTTTTACATCATCCGCTTCCTCCTCGGGGCTGCAGAGGCGGGCTTCTTCCCCGGCATCATCCTGTATCTCAGCTATTGGTTTCCGGCGCGTCACCGGGCAGGCGTCACCGCATTCTTCATGGCTGCCGCACCGTTGTCCACTGCGCTCGGCTCTCCGATTTCTGCGGCACTGCTGGAAATGCATGGAGTGATGGGGCTGGCTGGCTGGCAGTGGATGTTCATTCTTGAGGCCGTCCCTGCATTCATCCTCGGCGTGGTGGTGTTCTTCTACATGACGGATCGCCCGGAACAGGCTTCTTGGTTGAAAGAAGACGAACGCACTTGGCTCGTCAAGGCCATGCAGGAGGAATCCAGCAACAAGGCAGCAGGCGGCAATCACAGCATTCTGCGTGGTCTGGCCGACCTGCGGGTGATTGCATTGGCGCTGATCTATTTCGGTACTTCTGCCGGCCTCTACACGCTCGGCATCTGGGCGCCACAGATCATCAAGCAGTTGGGCATGTCGTCCATGAAAGTCGGTCTACTGAACGCGATTCCGCCAATTGTTTCGGTGGTCGCCATGGTCTTCTGGTCTCGTCATTCCGATCGGACCGGCGAGCGCACGTGGCACGTTGTGATTGCGTGTGTGGCTGCTGCCGTGGGTCTGGTGGTTGCGGGCAATGCCAATGGGGTGGTTGGTCTCATTGCGGCGTTGACGCTCGTGAACGTGGGGATCAGCTGCGCCAAGCCACCGCTCTGGAGCATGCCGACGATGTTCCTGTCCGGTGCGGCAGCCGCCACCGGCATCGCGACCATCAACTCAATCGGCAATCTCGGCGGCTTCTTTGGCCCCGCGATGATCGGCTGGATCAAAGACCGGACCGGCAGCTTCGCAGGCGGACTTTACTTTGTCGCCGGCCTGCTCATACTTTCGGCAGTACTTACGCTGGTGTTGTCCAGCACGCAGAAATCGAAGGCGGCTGCGGCTGAGGCCGCAGCGCACTAAACAGACCTTCGCCTCTAGTCCTCCCCAAATTTGAATGGAGCACCACATGGATAAGGAAGTTGCCGTTCAGTCGTTGACTGACACCATGGCCAAATTCACTGCCTACATCGGAAAGCGGCTACCCAAGGACGTGAAGAGCAAGCTGGCCGAACTTCGCACGATGGAGACGAATCCTCTGGCCAAGTCCATCTACGATTCGATGGCCGGCAACCAGGAAGCGGCGGACAAACTGGATCGCCCCAGCTGCCAGGATACGGGCGTTATCCAGTATTTCGTGGAGGCGGGCGCCAACTTCCCGCTGCTGGGCGAGTTGGAAGAGGTGTTGAAGGAAGCCACCGCTGAAGCCACCCGCATCGGACCGCTGCGCCACAACGCAGTTGAGACATTTGACGAAAAGAACACTGGTACCAACACGGGCACGCAGATTCCCTGGCTGGACTGGCGCATCGTGCCAGGGCTGGATAGCTGCACCATCGATGTCTACATGGCGGGCGGCGGGTGCACCTTGCCGGGTGCCGCCAAGGTTCTTATGCCGGGGCAGGGCTACGAGGGCGTTGCCGAGTTCGTCATGGACGTGATTACCGAGCGTGGCGTCAATGCCTGTCCGCCGCTTCTGGTGGGGGTGGGTGTGTCCACTTCCGTGGAAACCGCGGCGCGTCTGTCCAAGCTCGCGATCATGCGCCCCGTGGATTCCAAGAGCGAGAACCCGCGCGCGGCACTGATGGAGGAGCTGCTCGAGCAAGGGCTTAACGAAGTCGGCATCGGCCCACAGGGTCTGACCGGCAACAACAGTGTCATGGGCGTGAACATTGAGTCGTCTGCCCGGCACCCATCCACCATCGGCGTTGCAGTGAATACCGGTTGCTGGGCGCATCGACGCGGCAAGATCCGGATCAACGCGGACATGTCCTACGACATCATTTCCCACGAAGGAGTGACCCTGTGAAAAAGATTCTGACGACGCCGATCAAAGACGAAGATCTGCTGAGCCTCAATGTTGGTGATGTTGTCTACCTGACCGGTCGCTTGGTGACCTGCCGTGACGTGGCGCACCGGCGCTTGATCGAACAAGGGCGCGAGCTTCCGGTCAACCTCGAAGGCGGTGCTATTTTTCATGCGGGTCCGATTGTCCGGAAGAAGGACGATGGCGGATTCGAGATGGTGTCCATCGGCCCGACGACCAGCATGCGCATGGAGAAATTCGAGCGCGAGTTCATCAAGCAGACCGGCGTCAAGCTGATCGTCGGCAAAGGCGGCATGGGGCCGGAGACGGCCGCCGGTTGCCAGGAAGGGACGGCGGTGCACGCCATCTTTCCCGGTGGCTGTGCCGTGCTGGCCGCAACGCAGGTTGAAGAGATCGAAGGTGCCGAGTGGCAGGATCTTGGGATGCCGGAAACCCTGTGGATAAATCGGGTCAAGGAGTTCGGCCCGTTGATCATCTCGATCGACACCAAGGGCAACAACCTCATTCAGCGGAACAAAGAGCAGTTCAACGCTAAGAAGCGTCCGGTGCTTGACCGAATCAACAAGCAGCTCAGTTTCATCAAGTGATTTTGTGTCTGGCGGTGGGACGGCTGCAGTTCGCTAAAGCTGTCCCTTTGCGCGCTCAAGTCCACCGTCAATTCCCTGCTGCTTGCTTGGCTCGTCGGAGTTGATGAAGGAGCTGAGCCATCTATGACGGGAGAGGTACCGGTGACGCGGGCGCGCTGGAATCCAAAGACGCCGCTGATTGGTGGGCTGGGGATCGATGCCACTGAAGGCATTACGGGGACGCGGCTGTGGAGCGTGGTTAGAAGGTTTTTTGAGACGGCGGCTGGCACCATCGAAAATGACCATGCAGTGCTGGCTGAGAAGCTTCGCAAGGCCAGTCCACACTGGATGCGGCATACACACGCCACTCACGCCCTGGCGCGCGGCGCGGAACTAACCACAGTGCGCGACAATCTGCGCCACGCCTCTGTCTCGACGACCTCGATCTATTTGCACAGCGATGAGATCAAGCGCGCGCGGCAGCTTGGAGAGGTCTTCGGTGCCCGCAAATGAACGGCCGCCTGGCGCCCCAGAGGTTCGAGGGACTGGCGTTTGTTGTTCAGACCTAAAAAACGAGCCCGCCACAGTAGTCTGTGGTGCTTAAGAGAGATGGTCCATGCGACGACTTGAACATGATTCTATGTCCAGTCGCGAGGCGCCCAAACTTTGTCTCCGTTTGAGAGGTGCAGTAACGAGAGCGTGTAGCCATAGTTGTCACATTGCAGTTTCATCTCGCGCACAACTGCATCGGGATGCGCGTTCTCGAACCAAGTCTTCAGCAGCACGGGCTCGCCCAACCGTGATGACTCTCTCTCAGGATCTACGGCCAGCGAGCCTTCCGGGACGGGAACAACTCGCCCTCGGGTCTTGAAATACGCACCGTTCTTCAAGGCTTGGTCGGAGGAGACGCTCCAGTTCATGAACCCGTCCGTGGAAAGCACGAGAACTGCGCTGTCCTCGGTGAAGCGAATCCATCGCAGAGCAGCCGCGGTTAGGGAAACACCGAACTTGGTCGATGCGCTTGATAGAACATCAAGGTCAATTGATTGGCCAGCAACGCTTGCCCTGAACTGTGTCATCGGCATCAACAGCGTGGACGCGAATTCGTCGGCCTCAGCCTCCATCTGTCTGCTGCCAGCGTCATAGCCGGCTATTTCTGCCTGGGAGCAATGGAACTGGTCTTGCAGGAGCCGGTGCACTAGGAAGTGGCCGAGTTCGTGCGCTTGCGTGAAACGAATCCGCCCTGGTGAAGACAGCGATTCGTTGTAGAGAAGCGCCCATCTGCCCTTTTCAACTTGGAACAACCCACCTTCAAAGCTGTCGAGATTGGCGGCTTGGACGTCGGTAATTTCGTCCCCTAGCCTGAGTTCACGCCCAACGGCTTGGGCCAATTCTCCCACGTCGACCGGGAATCGAGTCGACTCCCCCAGTGCGGCGTCGAGAAGATGGGAAAGACGAATCGCAGCTTTTGCCGGCCTGACCGGCTCGGTTAGCGGCATCTTTATCCACCTGTCTTCTTCAATGCCTCGAGGATGACGCGCAACTGTTCTTTCGTCTCAGGTTTCAGTTTGGAGTAGTTCCGAAAGAACTGTCGGTCCTTCAGGTCTTCCTGCAGATCTTCAATGCTGTCATCGATGAAGAACGCAACGTCGATGTCTAGCGCACCGGCGATTGCCTGCAATTTGTCGAGGGAGGGGCGGGGTGATTCCCGGTTCTCCAATTCCCACAGATAGCTTTTGCTCAGTCCAGCGTCTTTCGCTAGGGCATCTAGGGACTTGCCCTTCTCGGATCTTTTCGCTTTGAGCTTGTCGCGGAGGGTGGCCATTGTCTTAAGCGAATCAGAAAAAGCGAGCCGTATAGTGTACCGGTATACCGAACAGAAGTGGCCGGTATTTTTAGAGTTATTCCTCGTTCACGCGTTCGGTACACCGAACGAAATAGGTGTACTATGTCGACTCATGGGGCATGCCTATGTTTTCGAGCACTGCGACCCATCAACTAGTCGCCGTGCCTGCGGCGAAACCATCAGCGAGGTTCACATGAGCGACGCAGCTCTCGAGAATATGCCCCACGAGGGCAACAGCGATCAACACGATGACACGCACGGCCCGAAGCTTCAGTTCGAGCATGTGGCATCCGTACAGGATGTTTCGTTCCGGGTTTCCTGGAGTGATACGTTGCAAGCCGCGTGGGATATCGCCTATTTGAAGTTAGGCGAGCAGCGGCGCCCGGATGATCGTCTCCAGACCGATGATGGCGTAGACATGATGCCGTTCCTCGGTGAGACGCTCCGCCAGCTTTTCGACAACAAGCATACGAAGAGCCACAAGTTTCAAATCGTCGGTCCGACCGGGGGAGCGCAGTCATGATTGCGCAGATGCTTGTGCAGGACATTCACGCTGGCAGGGAGGCGTTCCAGCGTGACCTTCAACTAGTTCTGAAGGACAGCACCTTGACCGACAGGGGGTGGTCGAAACCGGATGACCTGACGCTGCTCGTGCCCTTGCTTGTCGAAAACGTGCATCAACGCCAAGTCGATCTTTACCTGCTGCGTCTGTTTTTCGATCACTACCCTAAGGGGCCACCCAGTGCGCAGTTCGTCAACCCAATGACGATGACATACGTGTATCCCGATGATGTGTGTTGGGTTCCGAGGTGCGAAGGAGCATCGGATATCGCCTTTCACCCGAACTACAACGGTGGAGGCCAGCTCATCTGCTCGTCGACCACGTTGGAGTTCTATAAGGTGAACCACAGCGTGAATGCCGAGCACGTGTGGAATCCGCAGCGGATGAACTTTTTGGCGACGCTCGCAGCGATCCGTCGTGGCCTAGTCCCGCTGTACTACAAGGGACGAAGCACACCATGAAGGACGAAGCAATGCTGTGGCGACCGCGACCGCCGACGCTGTATGTCCCAACGGGCAAAGTGTTGACGGTGCCGGCTTCTACGCTCGTCCGTACCGCCAGCATCCTATGTGGTGCGGGGATGGTCGAGTCGGCCTGCCTGTGGCTTGGTTCGCTTGATTCCGTTGGAAACGGTCTGGTGAAGGCCGTTGTCGTGCCTATGCAAATCAATCGGCCGCAGAACTACTCGGTACCCGGCGAGGCCATGATGAAGGTCGCGGAACTTGCTCGGGCACAAGGATGGACAGTTGTTGGTGCGATCCATTCGCATCCTGGCGTTGGTGTTGAACACTCCTCTTACGATGACGAGATGACGCCCAGCCGCCGAGCGGTGTCCATTGTCTTTCCGCGATACGGCAAGTGGTCCGGCCCGTGGCCGCGAGGCCTAGGCGTCCACGAATATTTCCAAGGCTATTGGCATCTGCTGTCGGACGAGCACGCGCAGTCGCGAGTTGCGCTTTCCGATGGGCCAGAAGCTCCAATATTTGATCTGCGATGACCGCGATGAAAACAGAATTGGACCAACTTGCTGACCGGCACCTTCGTGCCGACCCTCAGGGCGTTCTCCTTGACACTAGTCAGGCGAAATCAGGCATCGTTCTCGTCCACGTCAGTTCTCGCATGGCTGCGGCTTTAGGCACGCAACATCTTGTCTGGATGCTTGTCAGCCTACTGAGCCGTCAGTTCAAGGTGGTGACGGAGATCATTCTGGACATGCCGAAGGCAACCCTTCATCAGGGCGTGGCGCCGTTCGGCGAAAAGGATACGCTTCTCGAAACGCTGGAAGAGTGCATCCGTTTGATCAGCGGACCTCACATCAGAGCCACCCGGATAGAAGCTGGCTCCGCGCCCGACCTGGCACTGGTGATCGGGTCTGAGGCGGTGGCCTCGCCCCGGCGTCTGCAACTCTATGCAGACGGCTGGAGATATTTTGTGGGCGTCGAGGGGGATGTGCCGGATGTCCCTCCCGTAAGTGACCTTTCCATCGGGCCATATCTGTGCGCGAGCTACGCTGCCGGAGAGGTCTTCAAGCTGTTGCGGGGGATGAAGCCGGGCAAGGGTGACTTCATCACGGCGCATTTCGCCTCGTCTTGGACGAGGTCTAGTGCCAATACGTGGGCGGAACTCATCGACGGCCCAAGTGCCGAGCAATTTGGAGCGTTACCGCATTTCTACTTCGCTGGCGCCGGCGCTGTCGCTCAAGCTGCCGCTCTTTGCCTTGGCACCTCGCGTTTCGCCGGTTCATGCAGCGTCGTGGATAAAGACGAACTCGACCTGACCAACGACAACCGCTACGCCTTGTCGACCCGCAACGACGACGGGAAGTCCAAGGTTGGCCTTATGCAGCGCTACCTGAGGTCAGCGGGGTTCGACTGTCAAGCCGTTTCGGATTGGTGGCAAACCTTCGTTACAAGTCGCGGCAAACATGCTCCCAACGACGATATTCGAGCCTTGGAGCAGGCCTACAAATTTCCCATTGTTCTATCGTGCGTCGATAAGAACGATCCGCGGCATGCGCTTCAAAACGGCCTGCCACGGTTGATTATCGGGGGCAGCGCTGACGGACTCAGCGCAAAAGCAAGCATCTTCGACCTTGGCGCTGGAACCGCTTGCCTGAAATGCCATAACCCGCTGCTGTCGCGAAACGCCATCATTCAGGAACGAATCGCAGCTTTGCGGCAGCTTGATGGTGAGCGTCGGACGGCGCACGCCCGCGAACTCGGCTTGACCGAGGAGGACGTTGAGCACTTGCTCGCCCCCGGTGGTTGCGGGAAGCTTTCCGAAGCCGATCTCGACCGCTTCGCCGCCGGCTCGCCCGAGATGTCGGTGGGATTTGTTTCCGCAGCAGCGGGCGTCCTGCTGGTTGTCCAGTTTTTGCGCTACCTGCACTTGGGTGCGGTTAAATCGATTCAGGATGGCACCATGGCAGTTGCCACATTCGCCAGGGCAAAAATACGTTCCATGAACGTCGCTCTCGAACATGGCTGCGATTGCTCTCAGCACCTGCGAGCCGGCTGGGCCAAGCATTGGTCTGGTTCGTATCGAGCGTAGCTCGCTGCCAGTTCCAGGGAGCGCATCGATTTGTCTTTTCGTGCCGCGCTCGGCAGTGCGTACCCGCATCGCTAGGCCACGCAGCCCAGCGATGCAAGCCCATCCCACCCCCTACACCCCCGCCTCAATCAAATCCGAAATCTGCACCGACGCGCGCGCAAAGTCAGTCAGCGCGCGGGCGCGCTTGTGCCGATAGCTGCCGGCGGAGATGACGACGGGCTCTTTGGCGTCGTCGTGCTGCAGGACGATGAGCATGCCGGTGTAGCGGTCTGCCTGGTAGATGTGTTTGTTGAGCAGTTGCAGCGCGCGCTCGACGTCGGCGGGGTAGAGGCTGGCGAGGTCGGCGGGTGTGCGGGCGGCGGCGGGCGCGGCGTCGATGCACGGTTGTGCCGTGAACTGGCCGGTCTTGCGGATGGCCGGCAGGACGATGGACGTGACCCACTTGCGGAAGCGGTGCGGCACGGTGCCGGGGTTGATTGCGTCGCAGCAGCAGTCCTGATCGGTGACGACGCTGATCGCGTTCGCGGTCCATGCAGCTTTTACCGCAAAATGAGCACTAGCCATGCCGCGACGGCGATTGCCCGAGCATCACTAAGGAACAATGGAGTCCAACCGCCATGAAACCGACTCTTCAGGAACGTCAAGAACTCAAAAAGCTGTTCACGAACGATGTTGACAGGATGCTGCTTTGCTTGAAGAGAACTGGCGTTGCAATCACAGATGACGAGGTTGTCCAAGCGTGGGCGGAATACTCTGACGCGAACCATGCGGATTGGCTGGGGCTTCCCGAAAGTGATGAGACCCTACGCAAACTTCTGATCAAGTACGTGGCAATAGGAAGATCGCGTGTTGTGTGGCGTGTCACCCGCGCCGACGCCGAGGACGGCACTGGCGATTTCATTGTCCCGCTACCGACAGAACTATCCGAACAACTGGGATGGCAGAGCGGGGACGAGTTGTCCATCGAACGGATTGAACCAGACACCCTGCGTCTGCGACGGATCTAGCCCATGACCTCGCTTGGTGCAGCACCAGCGCAGGGAGGACGAAGAAGGAACGCCGATCAACTGTCGACCAGAGTGAAGCAAAGTCGAGCAGTTGTTCCCCACACTTCGGATGTGGTGGACAGGGGAACGGGCTTGCCTCGTGAAAGTGAACAAATTTGCTTCCGTCCGCCATTAACGTCCGCGCCATGCTCCGCGCGGTCTCAGGTCTGTCATTTGTCATAATACTTGTTATGTGATCCATAGTGCACAAATGCGGTTTCATTGCGAATGCTGCGTCCACGTGACGCGCGGCCGCAATCTGTGCTTGAATCGGCACCTGATTGCCCAGGAACCGACCTTCCATGACCAGCTACAAAGACATCGTCAAACAGATTGCCGCCCTCCAGAAGGAAGCTGACGCTCTCAGGCAGCAGGAAATGCAAGCGGCAATCGTGGATATTCGCGAGAAGATCGATCTGTACGGGCTCACGGCATTGGATCTCGGCTTCAAGGGCGATGGCACGGCGAGAAGCAAGCCCCCGGCCAAATACCGGGATGAGGCGGGTAATTCCTGGACGGGACGTGGCAAGAGGCCGGGATGGCTGGTTGCCCATCTGAGTGCTGGCCGCCAGATCGAAGAGTTTCTGACCGCCTAATGTGATCTGGCTGCCGAATGACGTGGGCGCCGGCACCGCCTTCTCGTTGACAAGGGCTTCTTCGCGGCTAGCTTGGTCCAAGAAGACATATGCCCTCCCCTGTGGAGGCGGGGTTTCGGCGAAGCCGAGATGTGGTCGAAGCTGTACTTCAGTATATAGCAGGCCGTAAATTGCGATGGACACACTTTGGCTGAACAATCCGGAACGCGCTTACGCTGATTGGCAGGAGCGGGAGGCCGAAGGCGTCGACGGCCAGCACTTCTCTGCACGCTCGCGTGCCCAGCATCAGGCGATGTTCGAGAAGTTCCTGCGCTACCTTCGCGAGACGGGCCGCGACCTGGCCAACTACGGAGATGAGCACGTAGCGGCATTTTGTGAATCGGTCGGCGCCCGATCGGCCGCGACAAGGATGCGGTACCTGAAGCTCCTTGACCGCGTCGGCCGGCAACTCGTGCGCGCCGATGTACGCGTGTCAAATCCGGCTTCGGAGCAGTTGCGCACGGGCCATTGGCCTGATGAGGATCAGCCCCTGTTCCTCCCCGAAGACAAGGACGCACTGCTCCAGGCCTACACGCAGCCGGCGCCCGATGACGGATTGCGAGAAATCCGAGGGCGTGCGGTCGTAGCGCTCTACCTGGCGACCGGCGTGACACTGTCGGAAGGCATTGCCACTGAGCTTGATGACCTGCAGCTCGATGCCACTCTGCCCTACCTGCACATCAAAGCGAAGGCGGCGCGCGGTGCTCGAACGGTCCCCATCACACCATTCGCAATACCGGCGTTGCGGACGTGGCTCACCCGACGGGCAGCAGAGGGTACCCAGGGCCGAGCCTTGCTCACTTTGCACACTGACGGGGCGCGGATCAATGAGGCTAGTGTCGGGCGAATCGTTAAAGCCGCACTGACCACGATCGATTTCGTTGCACCCGATATGAGCCCGCGCGTCCTGCGCAATACGGTCTGCCGGCGCCTGCTCCTCGATGGCGTCGACTATGTCGAAGTGAACCGAATCCTGGGGCTCTCCAGCGTTCGCACTGTCGATCGGATTGCCGCGACCATTGAGCGCTGAACAGTCCGCCGATTCGCCAGACATCGAACTGGCATTGTTGGTCGAGAATACCGCCGCCTACCCGCACCCCACCGACGACCACCGGAGGCGGCCGAATCATCAGTTCGGGCGAAACTCCATGGTCGCCAGCCTCTCATAGGCTGGCCCCTCCGCCGGCGACCGACTGACAAACAGAGAGACGCTGCCGAACTGCAGGTGCGCGCCATCGAGCGCCCGGGCGGCATTGTCCACCGCGGCCAAGCATCGCGCAGATGCCGCATGTACGCCAACTCTCGCGAGCGTGACATGCGGGTGAAATGCTCGAGTTTCCGCGCGATAGCCGGCCGCGCGCGCGCGGGCCTCCAAGCGCGTCGCCATATCCTGCGCCCATATGGCGTACTTCGCGGTGACCACGATCACACGGGGGTGCGCTGGCGCTGGCCAGATTGCAACGCCGTCGATCGGCAGTGGCGCTGCATCCCGGGCGAGCACGTCGAACTGCTGCAGCGTGCGCTTCCAGTGCTGCACCTGATCCTCAGGCGTTGCCCCCAAGAAGCGTAGCGTTGCGTGCCATTGTTCCGGGGGTAGCCAACGCGCCCCACTCCAGTGAACGTCCCGCAGACAGACCTGCGCGCGCCGCAAGACCGCAACCGTCTCGGGCGTGGGATCGAGCGCAATAAACAGACGGAAGTTGGACATGGCCAAGCTGCGAAAGCGTGCTGACACGAGGCGGCTTTGGGGCTAAAGCACGGCGCATTGACAACCGATTGCTCTTGTCAGAATAGGTCAGACAGGCAACGGAACGAAGGCGCTCCGTGCCCCCACCCTTGTAACCAGGATGCCCATGAAGCGATTTGCAGCCGCTCTTATTCTCATGCTCGCCGCCGGCGCCTCCAGTGGCATTACTGTTGCGTCCTACGGCGACAACTCGATTGCAAACACCGCCGATACCGTCGCTGATCTGATCCCCAATGACCTCGGCCAGGTGCTAGACGCCGCCGATCTGGTGATCGTCGTCGAGTACGACTCCACCGCGCTCGGGTCGGGTCTGGTCTGTCACGCCACGGCCGGCATCAGCCTTCGCCCCGAAAGCGACTCCACTGCGCGAGTGCCAGCGCTGCGGGCGGTCCACACTGTGCTCAAGCGTGATGTCGTGCCGGATGATGCGACATCCAGGGGCAAGTGCACGGTTGAAGCTGTGCGGGCGGCTGTCAAAACGCTCACCGAATTCCCCGTTGAGGTGCTTCTGCGCGGCAGTAACGCGTCAGTCGCCGATCGGAGTCGACGGCAGCTAGCCAAACCTGCGTTGATCATCTGATCTGCACGCCCCGGTAGGCGGCCACAATACCCAAACGCATCCGCGTGTAGCGGTTGATTCCGGTTCGCGCGTTGATCGCGTGCCCACCGTTTGCGTTTGGTACGACCCGATGGCAGAATCGTCGTGGGCGCGCATCGCCGCCTGGGCTCCCAGCCCAAGTTTTGAGCGGCTTAAACTGGTACGCATTCACCTCTTCTTTCCGCGTCGCATGATTGTCAAGGCGGCGGACGCTAAACGCTCAACGTTCGCTGTGCTCTGAGAGACAACCATGGACCAGTTCTCCCGCTGGAGCGGCGTCGCGCACGCGCTCCTCGTCAAGCACGTACCCAAAATCAAGCTCGGCCAAGTGCATCAGCTTCTCGCTGCCTGTGTTGGCCATCGAACCTACGCGTCTTTGCGCGCTGCAGATCTCGCGACCCTGAATCAAACGCGGCCGCTCTATGTCCTGTTCGACGAAGATGCGGGGCTTGCCCGAGCGACAGACCTCGGACTTCCTGTGTCTCAAGCGCTGTGGCGAGAGGCCACAATGGCGCTTCGTCCAAGCGGTATTTCTCCGTTTTGGCTGACGACGATAAGTGGCATGCACCGTGCCGCAGAACTCACCTTCGAAGACACGTTCGATTCTCGGCTACATGACATGAAGCGATTGGCTGGTTTTCCAGACGGCCAAAGGGCAACTGCTTGCCGCTGTCATTCCGCCGAGAATGACGTTCCGGATAGTCTGAGATTTGATGTTGAAGGGGAAGTCTACGCATTCAATCAGGAAGAATCGCTCGCGGTACCGGTGATCGCTATCGTGGAGTATCCCAAAGTCGGCCGACGAATGTACGGGAATGGAGCTCTTGCTTCGGTCGAACAGCATGGAGAGCCGAGGACACGCGCACCGGATGAAGATGACGATGGCGGTGAGTTCTACTGGATGTCAGAAGGCTGATGGAGCGCTGACGGCTCTTAGATGCTCTTGACCCAGTCTTGAAGCTTCTGGCTCCGCTTCCAGCGGTCAAACCAGTTGGTCTCGCAAGCTACGCGCAATGTAGGCTCGAAAAAAAAGAGCCCCGAAGTTCGGGGCTCTTTCGCAACTGAGGCTATTCCGTTCAAGCAGCAGCAAGTTCAAGCTCTTGTTGGGCCTTGCCGGCATGTCGCCACGCCTCTTTCGCAGCAACCGGCAGCACGCCATACGCCACCGACGATGAAAGCACGGTCTGTATGTCGTACTCAAGAGTCCATCCCCGCCGATCCTTGAACGCGGTTCGGCGAGCAATTTCATCGTGCTCTGCGCGCTGCGAGTGTGAGAGTTGCAGGCAGCCGTACTGCCGGTACCAGCGGTAACCAGCAATCACTTGGCCTGGCGCCACACCTGCATCGTGCATCTGCAACAAACGGTCCAGTTCGAAATCCTCGATGAGAGCTGCGCTTTCTGCGTCAACACCAAATTGCGACGCTGTGACAGCGTCAAGGATATGCCGCCCCTTTGCGTCGATCACGAGCTGTGGCTCACATGCGGCTCCCTCTGTGAGCGCTGCGACATACGGGTCTCGCAAACCTGACCATTCGCTCCTGTTAGCCGAAGCATCCCAGTCGTCGCCGACGAAGAGGAACTTGGCCTCGGGTATCGCAGTGGCGGGCACCGGTGCAACATCGGGGATGTCGTAGCGAACGCCACGCTCAAACACGTCTCGAAAATCGGCCCATGCAGCAAACGGTTTGGCCAGCCCATTGAGAGACTGCATTGCATCAATCGCGATGATCATCTCACTGGTCAAAAGCTGGAACTTCGGTGGCTCGCCGGCGCGGCGCGAACGCTGTTGCTCGTCGAAGTCCAGTTGGAGCATGTACCGGAACATCTCACGCAGCATCCGTGGATGGTAGGTATCCGGTTGGACCTTGATGTAGCCAGCCCTGATCGTTCAGGCCTATCCAATGCCTGCGGCTCCAGTCAAACCGAGTATTGCGGATGAACCTGTTGAGGCGCTGCAAGCCGGCCGCATAGGCATACCGCTCGTCGTACTCCACCATGTTGGCCAGGCTCTTGTCTTCAGCCATTTGGCAGACGTGACATCCAAGGCGAGCGCCGCACTTGCCCTGCTTGCGCGCACTTCCCTCAAGAATGGCGTCCGCAACCACTGCACAGCTTGTACCCACGGAGTGGGCGTAGATGCGCTTCGTGTCTTCGAAGTCGGAGTAGCCGGGCAGCTCCCCGCTGCTGTACAGCGCAATCGCCTCCCAAACGTCTTCGGTCGACCAATCCGAGATCGGACTGAGCACCAGCTCGCCTTCCTTGTTTCTGACCGGATGCTCATGAGACTCGCCGCGAGCGGTCATGTTGGCCGCCCGTCGGGCGCTCTCATCAAATCGCGTCCCGATGCACGTAACAAGCTCCGGAACACCAGCCTTCTCGATCGCCTTGAACAGCTTGCGACGATACGCAATGGCAGGCCGCAGTTTGAGATCGGTACTGCAATCGCCGTGAGTGCCGGGAAAACTCGGCAGGGCTCGACCGGACAACACCTTGACCTGGAACGTCGACGCCAGGGCGAGGGATGGCCGGGATTCGTAAAAAATCCGCCACATCCGATCTAAGGTGCTGATTTGAAAAGAAAATAGGTCATAGGATCAAGCGGTGGAGCGCGCCTCTATGGATTCAAGGGGCAACGTACACTTCAAAAACATACACCTTCGCAATTGGCCGTACGGCCACCGACCCTGCTCTCAGTGAGCCACACTGGTATCACCTGACGCCTGCGGTGCACGTTCCAGGGTGTCCGCCGAAATCAGTTTGCGCCCATACAGCATTCCCGGCACCAGCACGCTGGTTATCGAAACAAGACGCGCATACGAGCGACAAATTGAACGCATTCTTTGAGAAGATAGACTCCGATCTTTTGAAGAACACTGGCGTGCATGACCGATTTGACAAGAACGCTCATTGAGCGATGGAAAGCTGACAGGGACGGGACATATCAGACGTGGTTTCTCTGGCCGGAGCGCCTCAAGAACTTCCGCTCCATTCGGCGCGGCATCGGCGCGGTCGTCAATGAGATTCAAGCTGGGACATTCGGCAACGCCTATCGCGGGTCCCCCCTCGAAACCGTGGTCTCCTCGATTGCAGAGCAGCGCCAGATCTTCAAGGGGGCGGACCATGCCTTCCTCTGGAAGCCCAAACTGCGCATCCCGGACATCTATGAGAATGCCGATCATCAGCGAGCGTTCGCCAGGCTGCTGCATACGTGCAATTGCTGCGACACCGAACAAGAACTGGTTCAAGCGATTCAGCAGTTGAACCAACACGGCATCAAGGGGCTGGGCCCGGCCGTCGCCAACCTGCTGTACTTCATTCACCCGACGCTGGCGGTTCCCTTCAACACCGCGATCGTCAACGGATACAACGCGCTGACGGGTTCTCGCGTCAAGCTCGGGAAATGGGACCACTACCTGGCCATGCGCGAGGGTGTGCTGTCCCTGAATGGTCGCTACCGCGACCTCCTGTCCAACGATTTGGGCGCAGTTGCCGGACTGCTGTTCGATATCGGAATGGAGCGCTATCCGGCGCCGCCGCGAGAAGGCGATGCTGCCACGATCGCTGAGTGGGAGAGCAATCTGGCCAAGGCGCGCGAGGAAGCGGCCTCCTTCGCCAAACAACTTCAGGCGGGACGAACCGACGATGCCTCCCATACAGAGGTGCAAGGCTGGTTGCGCGATCTCGGCAAGGCACTGGGCTTCGCAGTATGGGTGGCAACCAACGACCGTAGCCGCCCTTACAACGGCGGCGTGCTCAGCGATGGCTGCCTGGCAACGTTGCCGAACTCGCTGTTGGTAGCGGGTGCCGACACCGTGCCCCTTATCGACGTCGTTTGGCTGAACGCTGCTTCGCTGGAGGTGGAAGCCGCCTTCGAGGTCGAACACACCACTTCGATCTACTCAGGCATCGTGCGACTGCTTGATTTAGCCCTGGGCACAGAACAGCCGGCGAAGAAACACCTGTTCCTGGTTGCGCCGGATGGACGAGAGGCCGACGTGCGCGCTCAACTTGCACGCCCCGCCTTCAGCCGCGTATCGGAACTTGGCATCCGATATGTGCCCTACACCAGCCTCACCGAGCACCGGGAAACCATGGCCCGGTTCGGCGCAGGTATCAAGCCGATTGAAGCCATCGCCAAAACGCTCTGACCGGTGGCACGATTGCGGGTGCCAAGGAGACGGTCACACCCCATCAGCTGTATGCGCGGAACACGGTGGCCTGTCCGTCCAATCCGATCAGCAGGACGTTGTATGGCATGCGCCGATTACCGTATGCCGGCCCATCCATGCCAGGGGCGCCGAGCGGCATGCTGGGGACCGCCAGCCCGATCGCTTTCGGGCGCTCCTGCAGCAGACGCTTGATTTCGCGTGCCGGAACATGGCCTTCCAGCGCATAGTCCTGCACGATGCCCGTGTGACAAGAGGCATAGCGCTCTGGCATGCCAGCCTTTCG